>JAGHAJ010000279.1 GCA_021161545.1 Synergistota bacterium
ACCACTCGCCATCAGACTTATAACATTAGGGAATGTGCCGTGTCCAGAATGCCCCTGAGAACCAACAATCTGTGCCCTTCTAACCTGAAATACTTCAGCAGTAACCGGTATTTTCACATCTGCACGAGCAACAATAACAACTGTACTATTCAAACCTCTACCATTCCATATAGCTTTTTCTATCCCAGGGAACACTCTATCAGGCACACCACTTGCCTCAAGATATATCTTGGCTCCCATTCCATGAGTGTATTCCAATACAGCATCAGCAAAATCCTCCTCCAGAGGATTTATTACATGGTCTGCACCCATTTTCTTTCCCAGCTCTGCACGAACCTCTGAAGGTTCCGACAATATCACATTATCCGCACCTGCATGCTTTAAAATATTCACCGCCGCAAGTCCTATAGGACCTCCACCTATGATAACAACACTTTCTCCAGGTTTTATACCTCCACCTCTCACTATAACAGCATTGTATGCAACAGATGTTGGCTCAACAAGGCTGCCTGCCAAGAACAGTTTCTCTTCAGAATAATTAGACTTTAGTTCTTCAAGACTCCATATAAACTTAGCATCTATCCTGACATATTTCGCAAATGCCCCATTCACACTAAAACCAAGTTCCTGCAAATTTTCACAGTGATTTGGAAAACCATCCGCGCACGCCCTACAATGCCCACACCAGAACATCTCTTCCGCTGTAACTGCTTCACCCACTTCAAACCGTTTTCTTGTTCTCTTGTTTATCGCCTCCTTACCAGCCTCCACCACTACCCCAGAAAACTCGTGGCCAAGAACAACGGGGAATGCAGTCAATCCAGGATAGAATATATAACCATCCTCCTTTGCCTGTGCCATATGGACATCACTGCCACATATGCCACACGCCTTTACCTCTATTATTACATCTGTCGGTTTTTCTATTCTCGGAACATCTACCTCCTCAATTCTCACCTCAGGATACCTCCATACCTTACTACCAAGGTATGTAAGGTGCCCATCGATATCCTTATCACCTAAAACAAACTCCGATTTTGGGTCCCACTTTGCACGCAAAACAACTGCTTTCATCTTCTCTGCCATACTTAATCCCTCCTTAAAATCTCCTATCTAAAAAGCTCTGAAACTCCCCTCCAAACAGGGCATTAACGCCTTTCTCAATCTCTACCTCAGAAAGATGCCACCCGCTGCGTATTATAGCAGAATATCTTTCAATTAGAAGTGGTAAAATTACATCCTTGGAGTGTCTCCATTTGTATATAAGCTGGTCCAGAACCCTGGCATCTGAATGCTGAAATGTAAAGCTGAATCCCAACATATCAAGTCTCTCAGAGGTTATTTCTCTCACTATCGATGGGTTATTCAAGAACCACCAACATCCAAATATGTGAAGATTCCTAAACTTCCTTGCCATAACGATAAGTTCGTGCTGATTCTCCTTGGAAAGCATAAGCACAAAGAACTTGTTATGCGGATAACTTCTACAAAGGTACTCTATTACACCGATGTTTGCCTTACCCACCGAATCACCAGCAAGTCTTAGCATGGGATTACTGAGCTTTTTTACCCCTACCATCATGGCAAATGGCAGGTTAAATTCTTCCGCAACAGGCAAGACTGCTTCCTGAATAATGATAGATGCAGGGTCTTTATAAGAAAGCTCAAATGATGGAGGTAAAGACACTGCCATGTAAACAGGAGACATCCTCTTTATCCAGTCCCTCAAAAATCTCTTTATCTCCTTCAGGGTATCGCTATCTATCACCTCCCCCACATTATACCCCCAACTCTTAAGTGTAAACCAGTTATTAAGCCAGCCATTGAGTAATTGGTCTAACCTCAATGCTGGCCTGAACCTTCTATCTTCTACATAACTGCCATCCCAAACAACCCTTTCCTTTTCGTCAAATGGGTCGTTTGTCATGACGAGATAGTCTATGTGTGCCATCTCAAGAACAGTATCTACATATTCATCCACACTATACCGAGAAAAATAGTCTCTATAAGTATCAAGAGACTTTGAAGAGAGGTCCAGCCCAAATGCAGAAAGCACAGAAACAACACCTCTTGCAGCCTCACTTATCGGTACCCTTTTCACAAACAACTCGTCCCATACAAACTCTGCCTGTTCCTTCTTGCTCATGCTCCAAAATCTATCATAAGAGATATCCGTATACCTCATCACCTCTGCAACAAGATAGTGATAGGTTAGCAGTTCATCTATTCCCCATAACAGAAGTTCACCAAAGCTACTATTAAACAGGTGAGTATGTACATCTACGATACTTACCTTTTCTAAAGCCTTACCAACACATTCTTTAATACTGTCCATTACCGTCGTCATCCCCCTTCTCATTTATAGAATAAAGACGGTATAAGCATAGTAATCTGAGGAATAAATGTGACCAGCATCAGGATGGCTACCATTGCTGTATAAAATGGCAGCGAAGCCTTCGTTGCCCTCTCTATCGTTGTATTTCCCACACTACACCCAACAAAAAGCGTATTCCCAACAGGCGGGGTACATAGGCCTATAGCAAGATTTATCATAAGCACTATACCAAACTGGACAGGTGTCATGCCAAGTTTCATAACAACAGGCAAAAGTATCGGGGTAAGTATCACAACAAGCGGTGCAAAATCCATAATCATACCAAGAAAAAGCACCATAATATTTATAAGAATGAGTAGCACATATTTGCTATGACTCAAAGATAGAAGGATATTCGTAACCAGCGCAGGAACTTGCATGTACGCAAGCAGGTAGCCAAAAACGGAGGCACTTGCTATAAGAAACATAACCATAGAAACCATCTTTACTGCATCAACCAATATACCACCAAACATTCTAAGTGTTAGTGTTCTGTAAGCAAAAAAACCTATAAACATGGCATAGACGACTGCAACAACGGATGCTTCTGTTGCAGTAAATATACCACTTACAATCCCGCCTATTATTATAATAGCAACAAACAGACCAAGTATTGCATCCAATGTTATCTTCACAGCCTGTCTAAAAGAATACTTTGGAGCCCGTGGATAGTCTTTCTTAACCGCTATTATATAAGAGGCTATCATAAGGCTTACACCTATCATTATACCTGGTATATAACCTGCCAAAAAGAGTTGACCTACAGAGACACCTCCAGCAGCCAAGGAGTATATAATCATATTATGGCTTGGCGGTATGATTATCCCTTCAGTAGAAGATGTAATAGTAACCGCAACAGAAAAGTCTTTATCATATCCCTGCTTTTCCATCATGGGTATGAGAATAGGCCCTATGGATGCCACATCTGCCACAGAGGAGCCAGATATTCCACCAAAAAGCATACTTGCAACGATGTTTACCATAGCAAGTCCTCCACGTATCCTACCAACAAGAACATTCGCAAATGCAACTATTCTCTCAGCTATACCCCCATCTGCCATTATCTTGCCAGCAAGGATGAAAAACGGTATTGCAATAAACGCAAAGGCGTTTATGCCTGCAGCTAACCGCTGAGTAATTACCATCAGAGGTAACCCAAGATAGTAACCAGTGATAAACGCTGCAACACCAAGCGAAAAGGATATAGGAACACCATTTAAAAGCAACAAAAAAAACAAAGAAATTAAAAGTACCATACCAGATTCTGTACTACCCATATCGTTAAACGGCACTACCTTCATAAAATCAAGCAGGATAACAGCCAAAAGAAACAAAGAAACAGTTATAGGTATAAATTCTCTCACAGAATGCTTACCATATGAGGAAACTGCCTTCCTCAGGTCTTGCCAAGCACCACACAAAACATCTTTACCAAAAAGCAGTATCAGTGCAGCCCCACCTGCAACCGTAAGGTACATCCA
>JAGHAJ010000155.1 GCA_021161545.1 Synergistota bacterium
TCATATAACCTATCAATCCCTGACTCTCCGCGCCACATATATCAAGCGTCATTGCAGGAACGCTGTCAGAACCCTTCTCATTCTGGATCAGTATTACTCCAACCTGCGGACCATTTCCATGTGTTATAACAACTTCATAACCAGCTTCAACCATCTTCACTATCTGACTGCATGTCTTTCTCACATTTTCAAACTGCTCCTCTGCTGTGCCTTCCTGCCCAGGCTGAAGTATAGCATTACCTCCAAGCGCAACAACAACTCTCTTAGACATCGTATCCCCCCTATTATTCGTCTTCAAACGCAACAACTTTACAGAACACAAACTCTCCACTTTGGAGCTTTCACAGAAATACCTCCAACTGTTCCTCTCACCCCAAAACCTTATGTATCTTTATGGCAAGCTCAAGCTTCAGCACATCCTCAGCACCATTTAAGTCCACACCCAGTATAGTTTCAGCCTTTCTAAGCCTGTAACAACATCCCTGAAACTTCTCAACTCATCAAAAGAAGCAACCTTATAAAGCAAACCATAAACACCTATATCATCTCTAAAAATTATCTCATCCCTATCCAGTTTACTACCAATACATGCAGAGATATAAGCATCCTGATAACTCTTCCATGCATACCTCAACCCATCAACCAGTTCTCCAACTGCAACAATAGCACTTTTACCCACAAGTGGTCAAGTCCCAAATTTCCTGTAAAAAGGTGGCCAAACATCCTCACTTAACACACATCCCTGAAGTCTACTTCATCCATAAAGCTTTTCTCTGATTTCCTGTGTCTAAAGGGAAGCTTTAAGTGGTTCAGCAGGGCATCTAAGTCCTCTTTAAGGGCCTTAACAAGAGAAGGAAATCTATCTCTATACTTCTCAATAAACTCATAGGCTAATTGTTTCCCTGTTCGTATCCCGCCGCATCCCTTATGGCCATAAGCTCTGCCTTTATCTCTGGTAGATAAACCTCTGGCATACATCTCTACTGCTAACTTTTCTAAAACTTTGGAGTTGTTCCTGAAAAAGGCTGCCAATTTCGAGCAAAATGGCTTTTCTGTGTTTCTTACCCGAGGCTTAAAAGAAATTCCTTAGCATCAACCTCCTTCAGCAATTCTTCTAACCCCTTGCGCATTTTTTGACTTGGTGGTATCCTTTTCATGGGTGGCCTCTTTTCTTTTATTAGTTTTACTGCCTTTACAACTATAACTCAGGCCACCCTTTTTTACAGGGATCATAAGACATCACCGATAAGGAAAAATGCGTAGTTTATTGTAAATTATTTGTACTTAATCTTCCAGAGAAACAAGCCCTTGGCAGGAAATGGGGAATTACCCTTACTCCTGTCTTTGCTCTCAATTATACAGACAAAATCTTCAACAGATATCTTCCCTGTCCCTACATCAACAAGCTTACTAACTATATTCCTTACCATATGATACAAGAAAGTATCTGCTTCTATATAGAAACTTACATCATCTGCCTCTCTGTTTACTCCAACAGCATACACGATACAAAGCGGATATTTCCTACTACTTCCACCTCCAGAGAAGGCGGTAAAATCATGTTTTCCGAGTAGCATACCAGCAGCTTTACGCATCTTATCTATAGAAAGATGTCTATTAACCAACACCTTATACAGTCTGTCAAATGGCATAAGTAGGTTTCCAACATGCAGAAAATAATAGTAAGTCCTTGAAATGGCATCTCTTCTCGCATCAAATCCCAACGGGACTTCTTCGACCTTTTTAACTCTTATATCTTCAGGTAGTAAAGCATTTAACGCACGGTATATATCCGTCGTGGAAAGATATGTTTCCGCCTTAAAGTTAGCAACCTGTGCCCAGGCATGAACTCCCCTATCTGTCCTACCAGCACCCTTCGTAGCAACTTCCTTACCTACAACCCTACTTAACACCTTTTCAAGGGTGCCCTGAACAGTGATTCTATCTGGTTGTTTTTGCCAACCGTAATAAGCAGTGCCATCATATGCTATCGTCAGCTTAAAATTTCTCTCCATCTACAGCAACCCCATTCCCTTTTAGCATTACTTCACACCTATTATCAGGACACTCTTTCTCCACAAGTAAGGAGTCCACCAACTCCCCCACAGGGTCTTCATATCCAGCAAGGTAAAAAGCATAATGGCTATGAAGGCACTTCACTCTATGCATATCACGCATCACACCACCAACACCACTAAACGCAATAACCCTAAGAAACTTCATCGGCACAGATACCTTAAAGCCCCCCACAACTTCCATAAAATACTTGAATCTCACAGAAGCATACAGGTGATGGGATTTCAACAGCCTTTGCTCATCCACATAGAATTTACCCTTTAGTTTATCCTCCATCTCCCCTATTTTCCTAACAAGATGAGGACATGTCAACCAATAAAGCGTTGGAAAAGGCACGCCTCTCAACAGAGGAAAGTTTTTAATAACAACAGGATAACCCCACTTACACCTGCGAGCAACCTCTAAACCAAATAGCTCTATATCTCTATTAAGTTGAAGAGAAAGAACAACTCTATCTGCGTCTGTCCCTTCTCTTCCTGCCAGCATCTCTTTTCTTGTTCATTGTTACTATCTTTTCTTCGCTCTCCTTCATATATTTTGCAAGCTTATCTTCAAATGAAACCTCGTCTCGTATGGATTTCAAAGATAAGTCTATTCTACCTTTATCGTCAATCTTCACCACTTTAGCCTTAACTTTGTCACCTTCATGCAGATAATCTTCCACCCTCTTAACATACTTATTGGATATTTCCGAAATGTGTATAAGGCCTTTTTGTCCATCTCCAAGATCCACAAATGCTCCATAGCCAGTAACCTTAACTACAATACCCTCCACAACATCTCCAACCTTAAAAGCCATTGCACAAACCCCTTTACCCCTTTGTTATTCGATGACCTTTGAAAGGTCCATCTTGGTCTCATATTTGCCATAGAATATATAAAACGGGTCTTTTATCAGGAGTTTATTCCTCGAGACCGCAAAATAACCATAAACTTCATCTCCACTCATAAATGTGGCAGGGGCAAAAAATTCTCTCTTACCAACGATGTCACTTAGCTTCAATTTATATTCTGTCCGACCCTGCACAAATTTTATCAACCTTGGGTCAAATGGCCCACTCCTATTTACAATAACCATAGCACAAAACAGATACTTCCTCCCTACACCACGAAACAGGTAGTCCTCCCCTTCTTTTAAGTAATTTGGCAAGAGAGCCTTGCTCCTTCCCAATTTCTTGTAAAAACTCCTACCAGTATAAGTAAAAACAACCTTGAAACGGTAGTCCACCACGACCTTCCCAAGGTTTACACCACCAATGTACAACACAGCACTATAAGCCTTAACCAAGTCTCCCACATCTGCAAGTGCTATACTTCCAAACCCCAAAACCA
>JAGHAJ010000171.1 GCA_021161545.1 Synergistota bacterium
GATGAAAGGTGAGTGAGAATTGGTAAATGGCTGATAAAGGGGAAGGCAGGGAAGCATCTGGAGGGCAAAAAGGAAAAGGATGCCTTTTTGCCCTTATTTTTTTAGGAGTTGTAGTTGGCGGAGCTCTCGGATTGCACTTTTCAGGTGTGATTAATCTGAAGAAGATGATATATCCGAGGCTTGTGGAGATGCCAGTAGTTGGAAAGTATTTTAGTAAATACCTGAGAGTTGAACCCGGATGGTTTTTGACTCCACAGGAAAGAAGAAAGCTTGAACTGAAGAAGCTTGCTGCCGCACTCAAGAAGCGGCAGAAGGAGCTTAACGAATTGGAACAAAAGTTAAACCAAAGGGAGAAAGAACTTGAAAAGAAAGAGAAAGAGGTATCTTTGAGAGAGAAGAAGCTGAAGGACTTGAAATTTAAAGCGGAAGAGCTTATGTCTCAGGCAGTTGATTTAGACAAAAACTACAGGATACTTGCTAAGCTGTATAGTGAAATGCAACCGGGTGAGGCAGCAGACGTCTTTACTAATTTGAGTGATGATATAGTTGTTAACATTTTAAAGAGGATGGATGGGGAGAAGGCAGCAAAGATAATATCTTTGATGGACCCGAGAAGAGCTGCAGATATAACAAGGAGGATGATGACAGGTAAGGAGGTGAGATAAGGTGAAAGGTTTCTTTATGCCTATCCGTAAGATAGGATTTTTGGAGCTCTCTGGGCACCTGAATGGGGCTAAAAAGATGGGTTATATTAGGTCTCCGTCTAACTTTGCTTTTCGAAAACTGCTTGAAGCGATGAAAACACAGAGGATTAATAAAGTATCTTCTGATGCAGAGCTTATGCATTACACATTTAGAAAGAGCATACTGAAACTGATTTCAGAGAGGTTATCATCTGTTTTCCCAGAAGTTAGTAAAGGGAAGGTAGAAAAGGACCTGAAGAAATTACTTTTGAAGCATGGAGTTGATCCTGATAGTGACAGTATAAATAAAGGGATGATGCTCCTTGTTACCGTTCAGGAGATTAGAAGTCTTATCCATTTTATAGAGCCTTCTGCTATGGGAAAGGTCAAAGAGTTGCTTTCTCAGAAGGGCAGGATAATGGAGGAAATTAGTAAGTATATACGGATAGATGGTAATATCAAGAGAGAGATTGACGGGCTTTTTGAGGAACTGAGGGAGATGGTTGATGCTCTTGATGAGGATGTTAAGGTTGATTATCGCACTAAATTAATGCATGTTCCTGAAAGGAAAGAAGGTAAACATAGTTTGGTAAGCAAATTGCAGGCTAAGGAGAGTGGCACTTATGTTCGTGAGAAAGGTGCAAGAGATATTAGCAAAGATCAGATAACACCGGAGAAGAAAGGTTCATTAAGTAATACGGTGAGATCAGATGTTGGTAAGGTAACCGTGATGGAAAGGTCTGCGGAGGGTTACAAGCAGATTTTGAGTGCTATTGACAAGGTGAAGAATAACAACCATGATGCAATCAAGGGCAAGCCTGATGCTGTTGATAAGGTTGCACGCGTTATGAGTGAGATTGCAGTAGAAAATAATAGTAAAGATGTAAAGATGCGTGTGAATGTTGGTGAAAGGCGTTCTGGTATGTCTTTAGATGTTAGGGATGCTGGTATAATCATGAGGCATGAACAACATGATGCTGGGAAGAAACTTCTTTTGTCGGCAGGGAAACCCTCTGAAAATGACTACAGAGAGTTTGAAAATGGGAAGGATAAAGGTTTGCCTAATGCAGTAAGTGATTTTAGTATGTCCAATCGGACCAATATTACCCCTAAGGTTGAAGGTCAAACCCCATCCCTTGGCGGAAATCAGCGCGTCCTTTCAGAGTTGGTTAGCAGACAGATAGTGGAGAGAATGGATGTAGCGCTTGCTAATGGACAGAGAGAGATAGTAATGGAATTGCAACCACCGCATCTTGGTAAACTGAGAATACAAGTGTTGATACATGGTAATAATATTTCTGCTAACTTTTGGACGCCATTTTCCGATGTAAAGGCGATTATCGAGTCTGGACTTGCTTATCTTCAACAGCACTTTCAAGAACAGGGTATGAACCCGCAGGCTTTTTCTGTGTTTGTTGGAGGTGGGCAGACATCTGAGAGGCGTGAAGAAGTGGAATATAATGCTTCTGATGGTAGAAAAAGGCTGTTTTCTTCCCTTGCTGAAGATGAAGGGGAAATGCAAGTGGAATCGGTTGTTAATGGGCATTATCTTGTGAACTTGGTGGGATAAAAGGAGGTGATCTGGTGTGCCTTATGTTAATCCTACAACGGGTAGCTATAGAGTGATGAATTCTGTTAGGAAAAAAGATGAACCACCTAAAACGACCTTAGGTAAGGACGACTTCTTGAAACTTTTGATGGTTCAGCTTACCAACCAGGATCCCTTAAAGCCAATGGAGGACAAAGAGTTTATAGCTCAAATGGCACAGTTCAGCACGCTTGAGCAGATTACAAACATGGCAAAGGAGATGAGTACCCTTAACAAGATTAATAGTTACTCCCTTTTAGGGAAAAAGGTGAAGTTCCACTACTATGATGAAGGTGACCAGGAAGGTACGGTCACAGGTGTCAAGTTTACTGAAGCAGGTGTTAAACTGGAAATAGATGATGGTAAGTATGAAATATCCATGGATGATGTGTTTGAGGTCGATAACACGACAGGGAGTGTCGATCAAACCATGGGAGGTTGATCTAAAATGCTGCGTTCATTGTTTACTGGAATATCTGGATTAAGAAATCACCAAACCCTGTTGGATGTTATAGGTAATAATATTTCTAATGTGAATACTGTGGGTTTCAAAAAGAGCCGAGTGGAGTTTAGAGACCTTCTTTATCAGAGTATTCAGTCTGGATCTGCTCCTCAGGCAGGTAGGGGAGGGACAAATCCAAAGCAGATAGGGTTAGGTGCACAGATTGCGGCAATAAGTACCATACACACACAAGGAGCTTTGGAGAATACCGGGAACGAATCTGACCTTGCCATTCAAGGTAACGGATTTTTCATAGTGAGCGATGGTTCAAGAGACCTTTATACAAGGGCAGGGAACTTTGAAGTTGATGCGAATGGTAATTTGGTAAACCCTGAAGGCTATATACTGCAGGGCTGGTCTGTTGATTCTTCTGGAAATGTGAGTAATGTGCTCACAGATGTGAATATACCTATTGGGCAGAAGTTGGCTGCGAATGCTACCACGACGGTGGATTATAGCTGTAACTTGGATAGCAGTGCACCACGGGTAGTGACTGAGGATGAAAGTTTTACGATTAGCGCTGATACAGTTTCTCTTCACTATGCGTACGATACTGGTGGGGGGCAGTGGGTTGTCTCTGTGATTTCAGGAACAGACGTTTCTGTTGTCTCTATTCCTCCTGCTGAAGATGGGACGTTTGGGAGCTTATCACAGACAGTTTCTGTGAATGGACATAGGATAAGTATAACTACTGTATCTGGAGGTACAGGTATAAAGTATTATAATGCAAGCTTTGCTACGAGTCATACAACTTCATTTAATACGTTGGGTAGCCATGATACATCTATAGATGTGTATGACTCCGAGGGCAATAGCTATACTCTAAAGACGGTTTTCAATAAGGTTGATGACAATACGTGGGAGTGGCGAGCTTACTTACCAGACAACCCATCTGGGGTTACTATTTCTGATAATAATGGTGTGTTGAGATTTGGTACAGATGGACTCATAACAGATGCAACTGGTGGGCCTATTGTTATAACTCCTACGGGTGCTGAACCTATTACAATAACTCCAGATTGGGGAGTTGATGACCCTATAAGTGGTGTTACCCAATTTGCGTCTTCTTTTACGACATCGGCTAAATATCAGGATGGTTATACTATGGGTGTCCTTGAAACGTACTCTGTTGACCAGAATGGAAATGTAATAGGACACTTCGATAATGGTCAAAATGGAACCCTTTATAGGATACCTCTCGCTCTCTTTAATAACCCTGCTGGCCTTGATAAGGTGGGTGATACCCTGTTTGCGGAGAGTGTAAACTCTGGTGTACCGCAAATTAAACAGGCCAATACTGGTGGTGCGGGTTCTATTACTGCTGGAGCATTGGAGATGTCCAATGTGGACATGGCGGAGGAGTTTACCAGCATGATCATTGCACAGAGGGGATTCGAAGCAAATGCGAGGGTTATAACGACGGCAGATTCTATACTTGCTACCCTTATGAACATAAAGAGGTGATAACAAGGAGGTGGTTTCTTGATAAAGCTAAGGAGGCTTAACGGAAAGGAGTTTGTCTTGAATGCAGAGCTTATTGAAACTATTGAGAAGACGCCAGATACGGTTATTACGTTGATCAATGAGCACAAATATGTGGTGGAGGATGATGTAGATGAGGTAATAGGTAAGGTTATTGAATATAAGCAGAAACTTGGCAAAATGTGATATAATGGTTTAAAATATAGTATATAGATGGTAAGTGGAGGGCTCCTTTATGGATATTGCGACAATAGCAGGTATATTTATGGGGTTTGGTTTGGTGTTAGGTGCTATCATACTTGGTGGTAGCTTAGGTGCGTTTATAGATGTGCTTTCCATGATGATAGTTATTGGTGGTTCATTGGGTGCTACTATAGCGAGCACAACAATGGAAAATGCAAAGACCCTCCCGGGAATAGTAAAAAATGCCTTTTTCTCCTCTGGATATGATCTAAAGGAGACAGTTTCTACTATTGTTAGTTTTGCAGAGAAAGCAAGAAGGGAAGGTTTGCTTTCGTTAGAAGATAGTCTTGTAGATGTCTCAGATGAATTCTTGAAAAAGGGTATACAGCTGGTTGTAGACGGAACAGACCCTGAGCTTGTTAAGAACATACTGGATACGGAAGTTGCTTTTCTTGAAGAGAGGCATCGTGCAGGTAAGGGACTGATGGATACACTTGCTTCAATGGCACCTGCGTTTGGTATGTTGGGTACCTTGATAGGTTTGATTCAGATGCTTGGTCATTTAAATGATCCGTCCATGTTGGGGCCAGGGATGGCAGTTGCCTTGATTACAACTTTTTATGGTTCTCTGATTGCCAATGTTATAGCTATACCCA
>JAGHAJ010000094.1 GCA_021161545.1 Synergistota bacterium
GTTAGGATGGCAGGTACCTTCATTTTATCAGGTATGTTAAGTACTTCTTTTAGCTCCTTTTCAGAAAAGGCAACTATCCAGCATGTCCCTAATCCAAGATGTGCTGCCTGAAGTGTCATATGATCTAACGCTATTCCTATATCGATGAGTTCAGATGACCCTCCCATGCTCAGAGGATAACCCTTTCTCGTTACGCATCCCACAATGACTACGGGAGCGCTTCTGATAAATCCCTGCATTCTTGCTTTATCTGCCAGCTCTTTTATTTTGTTCTTATCCCTTATTACCAAAAATTTCCATGGCTGATAGTTATCAGCGGAAGGAGCAAGCCTACCAGCTTCCAATACTTCTCTTAACAGCTCTTCAGGTACTTCTTTATCCTGATAGTTTCTTGAACTATACCTCCTTAGGATTACATCCAGTAGCATAAGAACCCCTCCCTGTTATTTACTGCACGATAATTATGCCATAACCTTAGCCTATTTTCAAGTTTTTACTGTTAAGCTTAAAACGTATCTCCTATGTCTGAGAGTCTGGTTATAAATGACCCTTTTGGGAGTGTCTTTATCCTTTTGAGAGAGAGTATTACCCCATCTATATATACACTACTGGAAAAGTCTGTCACAGTGATTTTCACTATTTCGTCTTCTCTTCCCAGTGTTATGGTGTGCTCCGAGAATGATCCGGGATAGGGTAGCCTTTCTGAGTGTATCCTTACGTTCCTGTAACTTGCGCCCAAAACTCCCTTTATAACCTCTCTGCTTTTCACATCCCCTATAGCCGAATCTATATGGTCTGCCAAAAGCATAGCTGTTCCACTTGGTGCATTTGCCATAGCTGATGTATGTCTATCTGTTATGGTGGCATACTGGTAGTGTTTACTTGCTTTCTTCAAAAAATCTATAACAAGGTTTATACCCAATCCGTAGTTTGATATAACGATAAACCTCAAAGAGTTTTCTTTAACCATTTGTTTAACTTCTTCTAGCATTTCTGGTGTAAAACCAGTTGTTCCTATAACAGCATCTATACTATTGTCCACATATGCTTTGATGTTATCCATTATGATATTAGCGGATGTAAAGTCCACAACTACATCAGGGATTGATTTTTCAAGTCCCTCTTTGAGATTGTTGGTGCTTTTCATACCATACAACTTTAGTCCTGCCAGTAATCCAAGGTCTTCTACTTCCATTGCAAAGCCACCTACAAGCTCCATATCTTCAGATTCAATGATCTTTCTTACAATCTTTCTTCCTACATTCCCGCTTGCCCCTGAGACAAATACCTTTAGTTTTTTCATATTTATCCCTCCTCGCCTTGAACTACATGCACTTTTGATTATAGTATATCATGGGTGGGTTAGCAGAGCAGAAATAGAAGGAGAGCGCACACGTGGAAGATAGAATTTTTTTAGTCTGTATGGTATAATCTATTTGGATTCTGCATCTTTCAAGGAGGAAGCTACAGGGAAATGAAGGGTATAGTACTCGCAGGCGGTAGTGGAACAAGGCTCTACCCGGCAACAAAGGTGGTTAGTAAACAGCTTTTACCCATCTACGACAAGCCGATGATATATTATCCCCTGTCTATACTCATGCTTGCTGGGATAAGGGATATTCTCATTATATCTACGCCCCAGGACATACCCCGATTTGAAGAGCTTTTAGGAGATGGGAGACAAGTGGGTATAAGGCTTTCTTATGCAGTTCAACCGAAGCCTGAAGGACTTGCACAGGCCTTTATTATAGGTGAGGAGTTTATACAGGATAGCAGTGTGTGCTTGGTATTAGGGGATAATATCTTCTTTGGCCATGGTTTGACAGAGCTTTTACAGGAAAGTGTTAAAAGTATTGAGATATCTGGTGGAGGCATAGTATTCGGCTATTATGTCAATGATCCTCAGAGGTACGGTGTCGTCGAATTTGATGGTAATGGCAATGTTCTTTCTATTGAGGAGAAGCCGATGGAACCCAGGAGTAACTATGCAGTAGTGGGGCTATACTTTTATGACAACGAAGTGGTGAGAATAGCAAAGAGTGTAAAACCATCTTGGAGGGGGGAGCTTGAGATAACCTCTGTAAATCAGGAATATCTCAAACGTGGTAAGCTCACAGTCAAGCTGATGGGTAGGGGATATGCCTGGCTTGATACAGGCACGCACTCTTCGATGCTTGATGCTGGAAACTTCATAAGAACGGTGGAGGAGCGACAGGGGCTGAAGATAGGTTGCATAGAAGAAATAGCATATAGCAATGGATGGATAAATAAGGATCAGTTGGTAGTGCTGGCTGAGTCTTTAATGAAGAGTGGATACGGGAGTTATCTACTGAAGATAGTGGAGCAGGGTATTTGAGTACAAAGGAGGATTGATATGAGGGTTTTAGTAACAGGTGGTGGGGGTTACATTGGTTCTGTGTTGGTGAGGCTACTTTTAGATGAAGGGCACAATGTAAGAGTGGTAGATAGGTTTTTCTTTGGGGAAGAATCTTTGAAAAGTGTTGCAGATAGGGTAGAAATCCTAAAAGCAGACATAAGAGATATAGATGAATCTGTTTTTGGCGGTGTGGATGTAGTTATGGACCTTGCTGCTCTCTCTAATGATCCATCAGGGGAACTGGAGCCCCAGAAGACGATAGACATAAACTACCTTGGCAGACTCAGAGTAGCTCATCTTTCCAAGAAGGTAGGAGTTAAAAGGTATATACTTGCAAGTTCCTGCAGCATATATGGTGCGCAAGATGGAATGGTAAACGAAGAATCTGACGTCAACCCTTTAACCACATATGCGAGTGCAAATTATCTCGCAGAGCAGGGTACGCTGGTGTTAGGAGACGATAACTTTGTCGTTACGGCATTGAGGCAGGCTACTGTATTTGGTTACTCTTACAGAATGAGATTCGACCTGGCAATAAATGGGATGGTAGGGGCATATCATACTTATGGGGAGTTGAAAGTTTTGAGGGATGGCACACAGTGGCGGCCGTTTGTATATGTAAGAGATACCTCAAATGCCTTTATACAAGTTATGAAAGCCCCGTCTGAAAAAGTAAACAAGCAGGTCTTTAATGTGGGTGGTAATGAGTTCAACATACAGATATTGGAACTTGCTAAGCTTGTAACATCCTCATTGAACAAGCCTTTTGAGTTTTCGTGGTATGGAGACCCAGATAAAAGGTCCTATCGGGTGGATTTCAGTAAGATAAAGGAGACACTTGGATACAAACCCACTGTTTCATTTGAAGATGGGATAAAGGAACTATGGCAGAAATTAGAAGAAGGTTCTATCAGGTGGGATGACCCAACCACAAGGACAGTGAACTGGTACAAGACTCTTATAGAATGGAACAACAGGTTGAAGGCCATTTCCAGATGCGGACAAATATTGTAGGAGGGGGAACTATGGGAAAATTCAATTTTATTAAGACAGAATTCCCTGGACTGATTGTTGTAGAACCTACGGCTTTTGGAGACGAAAGGGGATTCTTTATGGAGAGCTATAACTATAGGGATTTTAAGAAAAATGGCATAGATATGGAGTTTGTTCAAGATAACCACTCTCGCTCGAAGAAGGGAGTGCTGAGAGGTCTTCACTTTCAGAAGAGACATACACAGGCAAAGCTTGTCAGGGTAATAAAAGGTAGGGTATTCGATGTAGTAGTGGACTTGCGGAAGGGGTCGCCAACCTACGGTAAAGCTTTCGGCATTATCTTAGATGGAGAGAGTAAAAGGGAGTTATTTGTACCAGAGGGATTTGCACACGGTTTTGTAGTTCTTGAAGATGATACGGATTTTACATATAAAGTAAGTGACTACTGGGACCCTGAGA
>JAGHAJ010000111.1 GCA_021161545.1 Synergistota bacterium
GGGTTATATATATTATAGCTACATTATACTGTTCCTTGAGTTCTTTAAACAGATTAACTATAGACATTCTCAGCGAGGCATCTACCATTGACACAGGCTCGTCTGCAATTAGAAGGGAGGGGTTAGTGATGAGCGCTCTGGCTATCGATACTCTCTGGAGTTGACCACCTGAAAGCTCATTGGGGTATCTTTCCCTAATTTCCTGTAAAGAAAGTCCAACCGAATTCAAAACATTCTCTATGACCTTATTGACATTCTTTCTATTGGTAATGCTATAATTAGTCACCGTTTCAAAAAGATATGTATCAATCTTCTTCAAAGGATTAAAAGTCTCAAAAGGATTCTGAAAGATGGGTTGAACTCCCTTCATAAATTGCATCCGCCTTTTTCTATCCTTTACTTCTGTTATGTCCCCACCTTTGTAACATATGTTCCCATAAGTTGGTTCAATAAGGCCAAGTATCATCCTCCCCAGGGTCGTTTTACCACTGCCACTTTCTCCAGCTAATGTAAATATCTCGGCAGGTTTCATCTCGAAACAAGCTTCGTTAACCGCAACCAATTTGCTTCTGGAAAACCCACTACCTAAAGTAAAGATCTTCGTTAGGTTTTTAACCACGAGAAGCTTGTCTTTATCTTTCATCTCCGCTCTCCCTTAAATATTAAGGAAGCATGCTACTTTGTGTTCATCTCCAACGTCGACTAGGGTGGGGGACTTTTTCCTGCAAATATCCTTAGCGTATTGGCATCTTGGATGGAATCTACAGCCACTTGGGGGACTACTAAGTGCGGGAGGAGCCCCAGGAACACTTACCCTGTGTGATTTGTCACCAATTCTGGGGAGAGAGCCTATAAGGTATTTTGTATAGGGGTGCAGAGGATTTTTGAATATATCATTAGTCTTTGCTTCCTCAACAATTTTGCCTGCATACATTATGGCAATTCTATTAGATAGGTTCACGTGAACAGCCATATCGTGTGTAACTAACACAAAGGCATTTTTCTGTTCTCTTTGGATTCTCTTGAGAAGTTGTATAACACCTCTTTGCACTACAACGTCCAAAGCCGTAGTGGGTTCGTCGGCCAGAATGACCTTGGGGTTGAGGATGGTGGCAAGGGCTATGGTCACCCTTTGTCTCATCCCCCCAGAAAGTTGATGGGGATATGCCTTCAAAACTTCCTTGGGCAAACCGAGTACGCTCAAGTATTCCTCTACAAGAGTCTCAAAGTTCTCTTTTTTAATTTTCCGATGCACTCCTATAAAGTCTCGGAAGGTCTTGCGTATCCTCCTTACTGGATTTAAAACGTTCATAGAACCCTGGGGTATATAGGAGACATATTCCCACCTAATCTTTCTTAGTTTCTCACTCTGCAGGGAGGTAATATCGACGTTTTGATCCCCAAAGTTATAAATTATTTTTCCGCCAAGAACTGTTAAGGGGGGCTTCACCATTCCAGAGAGGACTTTTACGAGGGTAGTCTTGCCACAACCTGATTCTCCTGCAATTCCAAAGATCTCATTCTCATTTACCTTAAGCGAGACATTATCAACAGCCTTAACAGTCCTTTTAATTCCATAAATACTTACCATATAATAAGCTTTTAAGTCTTTCACCTTAAGTACTGCCATGGTTTATCTCATCATTATCTTAATCCTCTGAAGCCTGGTTCTCGGGTCGAGGAACTCACTTATGCCAGTAGAGAGCATATAAAGTCCTATGAATATAACAATGGCCGCAGTTACCGGTGTCAAGAACCACCACCATATTCCCCTCAATACAGCTTGGTAGCGATTGCTCCAATAAATCATTGTTCCAAGTGTTGGCATTTGAAGATTTGAAAGGCCAAAAATGGCCAGGGTAACCTCTGCTCCAATGGCTGATAAAAGTGTATTTATAAACTGAGCTATTGCATATGATGTAACAAAGGGAAGATGTTCTTTAAAAAGTATTTTGAAAATACCCATTCCTGAAAATATAGCCGTATAGGTAAATTCCCTTTCCCTTAAGCTCAAGGCTTGAGCTCTAACCTGCCTGGCGATTATGGCCCATGAAAACATAGCCACTAAAGCAGCTATAAGCAAGATACTCATTTGCCCTCCTAAAATAAAACCGAAGAGTATTAATATAGGAAGAGAAGGAACTACGATGAAGGTGTCAGTTAAACTCGATATAACTCTATCCGTTGTCCTTCCAGTATAACCTGCTAATAAGCCAACAAGTGTTCCTGCTCCTACCCCAAGAACACCGGCTATGACTCCAATAAGAAAGGAGTTCCTTATGGCATACGTTGCTTTCCAGAAAATGTCTTGTCCAAGAGAATTTGTCCCCAGAAGGTGCTTAAAGGAGGGAGGCATCTCTGTTTGAGTAACATAAGATGCATCTGGCTTATAAGGAGAAAACAATGAGAGAATCGAGATAAGGATTACAATCAGCAGAATAACACATCCGAAGAGAACTCTCTTATCATATTTAATAAAATCTTTTATTAAGGCTGCACTTTCTTCCCTCATTTGTACCTAATCCTTGGATCGAAAAGTGGATAAAGAAGATCAATTATCAATGCACCAGTGGTGACCCCAATAATAGAAAAGAACACTATCCCCATCATAAGGTTAAAATCTCCATTAAGGATAGCGATTTGGAGTACTCGACCAAGTCCGGGGTAGGAAAAGACATATTCGGTAACAAGAGCACCACCAAATATACCACCCAAGCTCATAGCAAGATAGGTGACCTGAGGAAGTAGGCTATTTCTTATCACGTATTGAAATAACACTTTCCTCTGAGGTACTCCCGCCGCCTCAGCATAGGTAACATAATCACTGGCCACAACAGTCGAAGTGATAGCCCTCATAAATAAGAAGTTTCTCCCTATGCCAATTATAATAAGGGAGAAGGCAGGAAGAAAAGAATGTGTAAGAGCACTACTGATAAACTCCCAACTAAATGAGGGTTGCAGACCAATGCCATGTCCACCCATAAGAGGAAAAATAGAAAAAACATAGCATAATAAAACTACTAAGGTCAAAGCCATTATATAGTAGGGGATGGGGTAGATACACATGGCAATAGTGCTCAAGCCCTGGGCCCACTTCTTCTCGGAAAAGTAGCCAGCAATCCCTCCAAGAATATTACCGATTATCCACCCCAGAAGGGTAGATACGGCCAATAATGTGGCAGTCCATGGTAAAGATGTAGCAATTATTTCAACCACCGGGGTGGGAAAGTTGGCCAGGGATGGCCCAAGGTTTCCTCTGAGAAGTTGTTTCCAAAAGTTAAGGTATTGTTCAAATAAACTTCCCCTTAAGCCATAAAGGTCTATTAAGTCCTCTTTCATCCTCAGCAACTCCTCTGGCTCCATATACTGCTGAGCAACAGCCGTCATCCTCTGAAGCGTCATTTGGACAGGATCAATAGGAGTAAGTCTTGGTATGATGAAGACAATGGTTATTCCTAATATAATTACAATCATATATTGGAC
>JAGHAJ010000227.1 GCA_021161545.1 Synergistota bacterium
AGATACCTACCACCTTTTTAGCAAGTTCATAGGCTTCCTCATACCCAAACACACCCTTTTGAGCAGAGATCGCCTCTCCTACCAGTTTTAATTCCACCTCCAATTTTACAACACCTATGCTTAATGGCCCAACAGAGAAAACGCCACTTACCAATTCATCTCCATCTGCCGTAGCTTTCATTCCTTCTATACCCTCAGGTGGAACCGCATTTATGTCTGCAACAAGTTTACACTCAGAGAGCCTTTCAAGAACAGCCTTAGAAAGTGTCCTCACCCCCGGAGGAGCAGTAGATACTACTATCTCAGAACCGCTACACGCATTGTAAACGGAATCATCAGACTTTTCAAGCTCAAAAACCTTTACCCTCTCTGCTCCTACCTTCTCATTTACATCTGCTGCCACTTTTTTAGCCACATCATTAGCCAAATCTGCTATAACAACATCAGCTCCTTCCTTGGCGAAGAGATGTGCAGCACGAGAGCCAACATTACCTGCTCCTGCCAGAACAGTAACCTTCTTACCAGAAAGACTGCCACCAAGCTTGTCCTTAACCGCACGGGCAACTTTCGCAACCAATGCAGCAGAGGTCGTACACGAACCAGCAGGGTCAAAGACAATAGCAATCTCAAAAGGTGGAAACATGGTCTTCTTGACCACCTTGAGCATATCCTCACACTTCGCTACATCTTTACCTCCTATAAACACAGTGGTATCCACTATTCCCTTGGGCCCCCGTGGAAACATCGCATCCATCACAAGGCTTTTCGTATCTTCTAAAGAAACATTCCCATATGTAACTACCGCATCTGCTCCACCGTCGTAAAGCACAAGAACATCAAACGGACTCGGATACCTGTCACTGCTTAAAAAGAAAACAACCTTTTTCGACATAAAAACACCCCCTTATATTGTTTCCTTTCCCAACTTACTCATGACCTCTCCATAAACCTCCTTCAGTGAAACACCTCCCTTCAAAGCAATTTCCTTACAGGACTCATATTCAGGGGAAACCGTAACGACCTTGTCACCCATGCTACCAACCTTTACCTTTACACTCCCCCAGATCGTCTCTACAAACTCCTCTTTCCTGAAAAGTTTATACCTCCTGACCCTATTCACTCTAATCCCAAATGTTGTAGTTTCGGCAAAGAGCCGGCGTAAAATGAAATCCAGTTTATCCTCACTAACCAAAACCGATAACCTGAAGCCTACCCTATTCTTTTTCATGAAACTTGGAATTATAACCACATCAAGGGCACCACTACCAATAAGAACATCATAAATAAAACCCATCATCTCAGGCGTAGAATCATCTATATCAGTCTCAAGCAACAATACCTCATCCATATCATAATCCTCAGCCACATCTACTCTCCCCAAAAACATCCGTAAAACATTAGGAAATGTAGCTATATCTCTGCTACCTGCTCCAAGGGACACTGTCTCCAAGTTCATGGATGGCATACCACCAAACCCACTCGAAAGCACCTTCACAATAGCAGCTCCTGTGGGGGTAACAAGTTCCCCATCACCGTCAGAATATATTGGCATCCCACGAAGTATCTCAGATGTTGCTGGTGCTGGTACCGGCAATACGCCATGGGCACACTCCACTCTTCCACTTCCAACATTTAGCGCAGAAGTGTATATCTTCTCTATGCCAAGTAGCTCAAACCCAACAACGGAGCCCACAATATCGACAATGGAATCCACAGCACCTACCTCATGAAAGTGCACATCTTCCACAGACATACCATGCACCTTAGCTTCTGCCTCAGCTACAACGTGAAAAATACTAATAGATTTTTCCTTGACACTTTTGGAGAGCGCAGAGTTAGATACAATATCCTCGATATCCCTCAAATGCCTATGGTGATGGTGGTGCCCCTCATCCCACAAGACATCTACTTTTGTAGCTCTAACATGATTCTTATACACAGTCTTACTTCTCATCTCAAACTCCACACCAAGTGATTTGAGCTCATTAAACAACAAATCAATATCTATACCGCTATCAACTATAGCACCCAAAAGCATATCTCCACCAACACCAGAAGAACAGTCTATGTATGCTATCTTCAAGGAATCACCTCCCTAAATAGGATTACCTTCCAGAAAATACACCATTAAGGCGGAGGCTATAAGGTCAGCAGAAGTTCCAGGATTCAGCTTTTTGTCATCACCTCTCAGATAAGCATCAAATTCAGATACAGCCTTTCTACCCTCAATGCTTCGCATACCTCCAGTAGACAAAACAGATTTTGCCATGTTAATAACATCTCTTGCAACATCCTCCCCATATTTACGCGCAATAAGAGAATCAGGCATAGTAGAAAGCAACTCCAGGAACACCTGAACTACTGCATCCTGTAGGCTCAAGTCACATCTATTACCAACCAACCGTGGATACAAGAAATCAAAGGTTATCTCATAGCAACTGGCATACTCATAGGCAATGGAATCTCTATCTTTCGCAATATTCATAGCCTCTTTAAGAGTAACATCTGGAGCGTCTCTGATATCTGCCCTTTTAGACCTACCCATACCACCCGGAGAAACCATTCTTATCCCTTTATATACCCACATAGCATCCTCAATACTCAAAGAATCCAATACATTGCAAAGGGTATCCCTTAAAGATTCTCTTTCACCTCTAAGCCAATACGCCTTTGCTAAAGGAACTATTAACAAAACAACTCCAAGGTTGATATTTACTCCTAAATCCTTATATGTCCTCTCCAATGACCTGTATATAAGTTCCCCCACACCAAGGACATCCACATCATACAGGCTGATCCCCATGTTTACCGAGGCAAGAATAAAGTCTGCAAAATCCATTTCAGGGAAGCCCTTAAATGGATAGACATTACCAGGTTTTGGAAAAGCTGCTTCATACAAGCCTGCAAGTTGTGCGCATCTCACTATAAAGCTTTTCTTTTTTCCACACATCTCAATATCTCACTCGCTATATTTACATCTGTGATACTCTGTAACCCCTTCCACCCAGGAATGCCATTCACCTCCAACACATATATCCTATTACTCTCCGAAATCAGAAAATCTATGCCTACATAATCCGCCTTAAACGTCTCTGCAACCCTTTCACATACCTCTGCCATTTCGTTATTCACTTTGTAGCGCTCAGGTGAACTACCTTGTGATATATTGTTCTTCCATCCATCAGAAACGCGCCTCATTGCAGAAACAACCTTACCACACGCCCAAAAAACTCTAATATCATAATTCCCATGCGGGATAAACTCCTGCATGTAGAAAACATACCTCAATAACTGAAATCCCTTGAATATCCTGTAAGCCTCATCCTTGTTCCGAACCCTAATCACTCCCACTCCATTAGAGCCAAAGATAGGCTTAACAATTACATCACTACCAAGCTGCTCAAAATAGTTCATAGCATCAGAAACCTTCTCAACTACCACCGTCTTTGGCGTAGGGATACCCATTTTCGAAAGTGCTATAGAAGAATAAAGTTTATCTACCGTTCTCTCTATCGTAAAAGGGCTATTCACAACAGGAATACCCATACTCTCCAACGCATACAAGGCATCTAATCTAAATATTACTTGCTCCAGAGAGCCAAGAGGAACACTCCGAACCAGAATGGCACCACAATTTGAAGCCACCTGTTCCACATTCTTCACATCAAAGCACGGCAAACCAATAGAAAAGGAAGCAGGATGAAGAAACACAACACTCCATCCCTTACCCTCAGCAACTCTCCTTAACTCCTCAACCTGCCATCCTACACCAGAAGACACAATCCCCAATTTCATCTAAAAGACTTCTCCAATATCTCTGTATTCACACGACCAGCGTGGTATAGTCTACCAGTTCTTAAAGATATCATAGAAACCTCAGCCGGGCTGAACAAAAGGGGATCTATGCTATAGAAATCACCATTGCTCCGCTTAAACACCTCGGAAAAAGGCAAACCATAGCTATCAGAAGAATCTGAAGGAACCCTTTTAATAATGTCTGATAGATCGGTCAAATCATCCACATAGAACACAACCTTTCCCCCATATATAATGGCGTCATTCAGTTTACCTATGGCATCAAGCACACTCTCGCCTACAGGAGGTATAGGAGAAAATCCTAATGCAGATCTTACATTCCTCACATCATAACCTATCTCCATAAGCTTGTGGATACCAGTTTCCACCACCCTTGCAGGTACTT
Organism: Synergistota bacterium; assembly: GCA_021161545.1. GTDB lineage: Bacteria > Synergistota > JAGHAJ01 > JAGHAJ01 > JAGHAJ01 > JAGHAJ01. The sequence goes on from JAGHAJ010000227.1 coordinate 4,202, forward strand.
GGATAGAGCCTACAAGACTATTAGAAGGGGAAAAAACTATACCTACATCATCTTCATGTAGTCCACAACTATCAGATATATATTCCACCACTTCCTGAGGAGGGACATTGGAGGTCTCTATGAAGAGCACTGCCCTTACTCCTCTTTCCACCCATTGAAATTTATCAAAGAGCTCTTCTTTACTACCAAGAAGCCTTCCAGGTCCTGAACACATACCAAAAAAGCCACTTACAGATATTCTCCAACCAGCATACTGAGAGGCAAGACAAGCAAAAATAGGTGAATCTGTAAGCACCTGCACCCCAAACTGCCCATGAGCATAAGAAATATTCACATTCCCCAAACCTGAAAGTAACATCTTAGAGACAAGTAAACCTGCACCAATAGAGCCATCGACTTCCACTCCCGCATCCACCAAAATAGCACCTCCACGAGAGCGAAAGACCCTTACCTTAAGTTCATCTTTATTTTCAACTATCTTCTGAAGAATGGCCCATGCCCTCTCGTTTAATGCGACCATACAAGGATTTCCCCCTTTCCAAGAGAGAGAAAATCTCCCATGTAGCGTCTAAAATAGCCACTTTCAAATTCCAAAGGCAGCTCCAACTGAAAGAGGTCACCAAGATAACGAGAATAAAGCAACATAGAATACGGTTTAAACTCACCACTGTACAGAAATGATGGCAACAATCCAGCCTGACGATAAAGTACTATACTCCCCCTTTTCATACCCGCTCCAATACCCTCTGCCGCCTCACCCATAACAAATATTGTACCAGCAATTACATCAACACCAACAAACTTACCTACACTGCCAGACACAAATACAATGCCCCTTCTCATCCTCCTACCAAGGTCAGCACCTGCAGAACCATTTATAAAAACCACACCACCAGACATTCCCCCCTTTTCACCCCAATACGATGCACAAGCAAAGTTACCAACACTACCATTAACCCTGATAATTCCTCCGCTCATTCCAGATGCCATCCAGTCAGAAACATTTCCATCAACAAACACCTTTCCCCCACTCATGTCTTTGGCAAGATGCATTCCAACATCTCCATGTATCTCAATGCTTCCCTGCGACATGCCCTCTCCTATCCTCTTTACCTTCCTCAAATCTCCCTCTATAAGAACAGAATCATCTATTTCACCAGACACCTTAAAAAAATCACCCAGATAGGCATCCTCATTGCCATGATGCACAGGTATATGTTCTACATCTTTAATACTAGAGCAATTTACTATCACGTCTGGTTTGAGCTTAGGAGCCTCTACAGGTATCTTAAGTTCTTCCATTAACTCCAGCCTAAGCATGATTACCAACCTCCATAACTTCTCTCAGATATATCTTGTATTTACCCAGATTCCCTCCATAGTTTCCCGCACTTATTTTTAAAACACCTTCACTCTCAGCAGCAGCCTCTATAGCCAATCTCATAGCATCTTTTACAGCAACCAATGAAAGACCATCAAATACTATCTCCATTACAGATCTCACTCCAGAAGGCAGACTACCAGAAGTATGTGCGCGCAGTTGGGGAACAAAAGCAGTATTTGTGGAAGCATGCAAAAATTTATACTTAGAACCCACCTTACTCCCACTCCTCACAACTCCTCCAGGAAATGGTAATATCACCCCATTTATGCATTTAGCCGAAGATACTGCCCTTTCACTGGCATACAGTGCATGTTCGACAGAATCCGCAAGGATAAGTATGTTCCCACCTCCAACTGATTCTGTAACTCCATAACCCTCCTCTATTACCGCCTCTCCTTCCATAACAGGTATCCTCCAGAACCTCCTACCACCAATAACCTTGCTCATCTGAAATCCATCGCCAAAGTATCTCAGCTTCTTTCCAACAAGAAGTTTATCCTCAGAATCAAGCCCATTAAAACAGGAGGCAGTAGGACAAGTCAAAACACACTGCCCTATCCTATTTAAGAGCTGCTTTTCAAGAGATTCCTTGGACATAGAGAAGATAAGTACACTTATTCCAAATCTACCATCAAGGGTCCTTTCCACTTCACCCTCTATGCCTGCTTCACATCCACAACCTATAACAGAAGTAGCAAAACCAGTAATACATTTAGCAGCATGCATGGCCCACTGCTCGTTCACAGCTGTAATCACCAAGCGGGTACCATACATCTTAAATGCCTCTGCAAATGTATCCTCTAATACAGAGAGCATGCTATTCACAGCGAATTACCTCCTCATTCTTAAAATACACATCCTCCACAACATAATTGGAAAAGTTTACAGAATAGTACTCGCTAAACATTTTCATCACTTTATCGTCTAACATCTTGTCCTCTACACCAGTATCTACACGGATAAACCTGCCCAAACGCTCACCAGAAACTATCTTACCCTTGTCAACAACTAATTCTCCATTCTTAAACAGCATATAAACGCTACCCATTGTATCTGCCACACTACTCCTCTTTTTGTATATTGCTATGTCTGCATCTGCACCAGCACCAAGGTGTCCCTTATTCGCAAATCCAAGAGCTTTAGCAGGTCCTGCACTCATCATAATTATTATCTCGCTTAGTGATAACTCCCTATGGATGCCTTCTAAAAAGGTTCTTTTTCTAAAAGATGAGGGCAGTGTCTTTATTACATCACGCCTTGCATCCTCACTTGTCAACCACTTCACAACTTCTGGGTACATGAAAAATGGCCCTCCATTAGGGCTATCCGTCGTCAAAAATATCTGCCACGGATCAAGCATCAGCGCAAGCTCCAGCCCCGCCGCCCACTGAACAGCATTAACTACACTATTTTTCTTATACTTATAAGGCACTATGCCAGCACCAGCCTCAACTTCTACATCCGTACTAACCCATCTATTGTTTGTAAGCGTATGTAAATGATATTGCCATGGAGTATCTGCCGTCATAGTAGTAGTATCTTCAAACAAAACTTGCCCCATGTCAGCAGTAATATTGGGATGTTTCCTTAACTCAGAGGCAACCTTTTC
>JAGHAJ010000173.1 GCA_021161545.1 Synergistota bacterium
TTACTATCCACTCCACTACGATTATTATGATATGAAATTTGTTTCCTTCTCAGACAAGCCAGAGTTACTCTCTTATCTCCTTTATCTTCAGAATAAGGGGGTTAAGTTTGTTCTTACGGGGTGTTTAAGGCGGTATTATAAGAAGGAATATACAAGAGATGCAGAATTTTGGGATTTGCGGAAGGATAAACCTATAAGTAATTTTGTTGAATATTTCGATACTCGTATGAATGTCGCTCTATCCATCTCGGTCAATACTGGGATATACCCCATTGCGATAGAGCCATCTGAGTTTATGTTCCCACCAGCTTACAGGAAAGAGATAGTCAAATATTTTAGGTATTACCTTGGGCAGGTGCAGGTGAGTAGTGATACGTATAAGGGAACGCAAACTTTTCCATATATTACATTTGATAGGGATAACAACCTTACTATAGTGCCAGTTAACTTGGGTTATGTTAACAGGAACAATCTTGATAGAGGTGCAAATACGGTTATAGAGAGAGCAAGAAGACTGAAAGATGTGGGGAATGTATTTGCGGTGTTTTTATATCATCCGTTTGTGGGGAAAAGGCACCTTGTCAGGATAGTAGAATATCTCAAAAGGTATGGTTACAAGTTTGTTTCGCTTCCCTTTGACCCTGAGGATAATCCTTATTACAAGATGAAGTTTAAGAGGATAGATGGTTATACAAAGCTTTTTATGAAAGAGGAGATACCCGAGACGAAGAAACTTGCTGAGAGGAGCATGTCTGTTATATATATACTTGGAACTATAGCAGGAGGCATTCTTCTGATAGTATTTCTATACATTATAGGAAAGATAAAGAAAAACCTGTTTACAGGCATGTTACTGCTTTTTATTCTGGGTAGCATGTATTTACCATCTGATTCTTATGCTAAGGAAATCTCTGTTTTAGCAGAGAAAAAAGAGTCTATGGTGATGTTGGTTAACCTGTTTGGGAACTTTCGGGCTGATGTTAGACTTGTCAGCAATAATGGTAAAAAGGCATCCAAGAAAGCGTTGGACTTGCTGACCCACAGAAAAGGTGAGTTTTGTTTTATAGGAAATGACTTATACGGGATGTATAGGAATAAAAAGAGTAGGTGGATGTAATGAGTATTGAGCTTATATTCCTTGTATCCCTCTTCATAATATGGATTTTTTTGCTATATCACGCATTTTTGTCGTATAAGGGTTTTTTCTACTCCTTACGTATGGAGAGGGAAAAAGAAGAGATAGATAGAACTCCTGTACCTGATGATGAGCTTCCTTTTGTCTCTGTTCTTATCCCTGCGCACAACGAGGATGTTGTCATAGAAAGGGCATTGAGGGCGGTATGCTCTCAGGATTATCCCGTTGAGAAATTTGAAGTTATATGCCTTAATGACCATTCAACGGATTCAACTGGTGAAGTTGCGAGAGGATTACTGAAGCATTTCCCTAACTTGAAGGTTGTTGACCTACCAGAGGGTGAGGGGGGAAGTAAAGGAGCTGTTTTGAACTACGGTGCTAAGAATATTGCAAAAGGGGATTACATAGCTGTGTATGATGCTGACAATACACCCTCCTCCAAGGCTCTGTATTACCTGATGGTTAACATAATGAAGGATGAAACTATGGGAGCGGTTATAGGTAAGTTCAGGACGAGAAATTGGGATCACAGTTTGCTTACGAGGTTTATAAACATAGAAACTATATTTTTTCAGTGGGTCACTCAGGCTGGTAGAGCGAGTTTGTTCAGGGTTGCTACCATTCCGGGCACGAACTTTGTTATAAGAAAGAAAGTTCTTGAAGAGGTTGGATATTGGGATCCGGATGCACTTACCGAGGATACAGAGCTGAGTATAAGAGTGTATGAGGCTGGATACTGGATAAAGATGGCACCTTACTCTATGACATGGGAAGAAGAACCAGAGACTATGAGAGTCTGGATGAAACAGAGAACGAGATGGGCAATGGGCAATATCTATGTGCTTTTTAAGTACTTCTGGAGGATACCGTTTATGAAGAATTTCTGGATAGCTGTAGATATATTCTACTTGATGATGGTCTATGTGATGTTTTTGCTCGCTATAATAGGCTCTTTATATGTTTTTGTGGTGGGTAGTTTGGGGTTACATACACTTGACCTTGAAGGTAATTTTATACTTATATGGGTGCTTGCTATCTTGCTATTTGTTATTGAGATAGGAATAGCGCTTGGGGCAGAAAGACTTGAGAATAGCTTCTCTAACATAGCACTGGCTTTTTTGATGTATTTTACTTACACACAGTTGTGGGTGGTGGTGGTGTTTAAGGCTGTAGGAATACTCCTGTTTACAAAGGTGTTTAGGGTTAGATATAGATGGTATAAAACAGAGAGAGTGGGGTGAGTATTGTGAAGGCATATCGATTGTGGTTGTTTTTGCTTCTTGGACTGATTTTTGTGTCTTTCTCGGGGATGGTGTATGGTAGCGAGATTAAGGATGTCAGACTTGGTATACATAGGAATTTTAGGAGACTGGTCTTTGACCTTGATGCAAAGCCTTCTTGGAATATAAAAGTCAATAGGAGGAGTGTGCTCATAACGTTTAAGGGGATGGATGCGTCTCCGAAGTTGCAGGCTGCGAAATTTAGGGATAGAATCTTGGAGAAATATAAGGTTTATAGAAAGAAAGGACTTGTTAGGGTAGAGGTTTTTACAAGGGTGGATTTCTATGTGAAAACTCTTGTAGTTCCCAACCCGTATAGGCTTGTTGTGGATTTCTACCCCAAAGTTGCCGGGAAGAACGAGAATGTGATTGCTAATGTAGCAAAACCGCAGGAGAAGAAGCCTGCTACTGTTGTGAGGAAAACTAAGCCAGCTGAACCTGAACCATCGAAGAAGGTTGTGTCTAAGGTTAGTAAAATTGCGACGAAGGAGAAAGGTATATCTATAAAAGGTATTTCCTTACCTACTGCTCCAAGTAAGGTACAAGTTGTGAACCTACCACTGCTACCTACTGATAAGGATGTCTGGGGAAGGAAGATATTTAATACATTCTTGTTCTATTTTTCGGTGGATCCTGCATGGGTGGTTAGAAAAGGAAGCTTTATAAACCTGGTGGTAAGTCATTCTTCTCTTTCACTGAATAGGATATCTTCTCTTACCGTTTACCTAAACGGCTTGCCGCTAAAAAGTTTGTTTTTGGACAAAAGCAATGAGCTAAAGACAACGGTGACTATTCCACTTCCACTCAAATACGTGAAGAAGGGCTATAATGAGATTGCTGTTAAGGCTTACCTTAGGAGCCTTGCCGATCCGTGCCAGGATGTAGATAATCCCGGTAACTGGTTAAAGATACACCATGAGAGTGTTATTCATATAGAGTACACACTGAAGAAAGACCTGCTGTTGAGCGATTATCCAGTGCCATTCTTTGAACCTATCTCTCCGAAGTACTTCAGGACAGTTGTGGTAGTGCCCGATAAGCCTTCTGGTAGGGAGCTGTCAGCGGCATTTTCTCTCATCATGGATTGGGCACAAAACTCTCCTTATGGTGGTTTCTTTCCTATAGTTTCAACTGAATCAGAATTAACCTCTCGTGATAAAGAGGATAAGAATTTAGTGTATATAGGAAGGTTTAACGGCTTCAGTGTGTCTTTCAAAAGGTATGTTTCTTCTAAAGTAGATATGAATTTGAAAGTGGGGAAGAGCTATTTGGTTGTTATGAGATCACCATTTACAGATAAGCGTATGATGTTGCTCATAACTGGATATGATGATCTGGACGTTTTGAGAGGAGCTAAGGCGATAATAATACCTACTATAAGAAGACAGATGACAGGGAAGGTTGCTATGATAGACAGAAGTGTAGTATTACCCATGAAGAGCAACTACAAGGTGTTGGGTGACTTTATAACAATATCTGAGCTTGGTTATCCAAATATACTCCTTGAGGGAATGTATCATCAGGAAAAGCTTGTTACTTATATGGTTCCTACTAATTGGAAACTTAAAAGGGGTGCATACGCTAAGATATACTTCAGGCATTCAAAGGTTTTGAGTCCTGATAGGTCTTCTCTAACCATCATGCTTAACGATGTGCCCATAACATCAGTGAAACTTACGAAAGAGAATGCTGATAATGGAGAGGTTACCGTTAAGCTTCCCGATGAGATACTAAAAGGTGGAACTCTGAATTTTGGCTTTAGGGCTTATTTGGATATTAATACAAAGGATTGTGCCAAAAACTATGTCGAAGATGCTTGGGTGCTGATAAAAGGGACATCACTTTTCTACCTACCTCACACAATACTGCCAGCGAAGTTCTTAATAGAGTATATGCCTTATCTCTATATGGGTAAAGAGGGGCTTAAGGATACCGATGTGGTGTTCACAGATAAACCAGACAGAGCGACTATGTCTGTTCTTGCGAATATACTGGCTTCGTGGCAGGATAGAATAACCCTTCCAATGCCGCCAAATGTCCACATAGTTAAGAATGAGAGGGGTTCTGTTTTTAAGAAGAGGACAAAGATGATAGTAGTTGGTAGAGCGAAGGCGTATATGCATAAGTTGTTCCCTAAGCTGATTTCTTATGACGCTAAGAAAGATCGGTTTTATTCAGAAAAATATCCCTTGGTGCCTAAATTTGTCAGGGATGCGACGGTTATTCAGGTTATAAATAATGGAGGATATCCACTGACGTGGATAGTAGTTCCTCGGAATTTAAAGTTGACACCTGTGTACCTTCTCAGTCTGGATGGTAGGTCAACTACCAATATACCTGTGGGTGAGCTTTCTCTTATATCTCAAACTGGAAAAGTTGTTTCCTTTGTGGAAAAGAAAAAGAAGAAGCAGAAGAAAGAACAGAATATTGTATCGAGGGTATTAGAGGCAGCAGCTGAGAGACGTATGCTTACAACCTTGCTTATTTTCTTGACAGCAGCTGCTATAGTGGTAATCATTATACTGAGAAGGGAGCGGAAGAAATAATTTGAAAAGAATAGTAAGCATGGTTTTGATACTGTTGTCTGTGGTTCTGCTCTCACCGGGTTTGGTGGAAGCAGCACCTTTTGCTTATACGGAACGGGTTATATATAATTTTATTACAACAAAACTTATGGATGAAGAAGGTGGAATATACTCAAACTACCACAACGATTACCCGGATAGCGATGTAGCAGGAGTGAATCACGATATGCTTTCGGAATCTTTGGGGCTTTTTATGGAATACCTTTACCTTTATGATGATAAGAGGGGTTTTGCAACGCAGGTTAAGCTTTTGGAGAAGAAGTTTTTGTCTCCTGTGGGTCTTCTTTATTGGCGTGTCAGGGAAAATGGTGAAAAGGAAAAATCCAACGCTCTTATAGATGATCTTAGGGTGGTTAAGTATCTACTTCTTGCCGGTGAGAAGTGGGAGGAAGATTCTTACATAAAGTTGGCTAAAAAGATTTCAAAAGCTATTGAGGAGTATAATACCTATAGAGGGTATCTTGTAGAAGGTGCAGATTGGAGCAAGGGGTTTATATTTGGTTATTCTGTGACCAAAGCAAAGAGGGTTTGTGTGCCTTATCTTGACCTTTATGCGATTGAACTGATTCGCAGGAAAGTGAATGCTTTTGCTCCTTTATACAGGAGTTCTGTTGGGATTGTGGTAGATGGTGTTAAGGAGAGAAAGGTGAAGAAATTCTTTTATCCCCGTAAGGGTAGATATGGTAAGGGGTATGCAGACTCTGTAAATACGTTGAACGCCATACAACATCTTGTTGATATAGGATTTTCACCATATAAGTTTCTGGAGCACTTGAGGGTGAAGTTTACAAATCCTGCCTTTAGAGTAGATGATACTGCTACCTGTGCTCTTTCTGCTGAGATATTTACAGCTGTAGGTGATAGATATGCTGCAAGGTCTGCCTTGAAGAAGATGTTGAGGTTTTATATAAAGACGGGGCCACTTGTTGGCGGGATAGGGTATAAAGAAAGAGGTCGTTATCATGTATATGCCTTTGACAATTTGCTTGCGATAGATGCGCTGAGGAGATACTCTTTGAGGTGGAAAGAAGTTGAATAAGCATCTAATTCTTGCAATACTATTTTCTTTTTTGTTTTTAACTCGTTTCGCTTTTGCGGAAACTTTTGGCACGCCTCCCCGTAAGAGGGTGGTAATGCAGCCTTCTATAGATAGTGTAGCTGTGGTATCTGAAAAGAAGAATCAGCTCGTTATGTTGGTCAATCTGTTAGGGCACTTTCGAGTAGATGTGAAGCATTGTCTGGTTAATTCTATAGGAAATGGGGATGTTGAGGAAATAAGTAAAAGTGACTTTGTTTTCTTTATAAGCGATAATGATGGTAAGATACCCTCAAATATATTGAATCTTATGGTTCACAGGAAGAAAGGGTTTTGCTTTGTTGGGAATGACTTATATGTGCTTTTAAGACGTGTAAGGTATCCGATTAGTTACAATGGTGAGATAAGTAGCTACAGTTATATAAACTACCGTGGCAGGCGCTACTTTAATGATGGTAGGAGTGCATTTTTTAGCTCGTATAGTATGAATGGGGGTAAGGTACTATCCTACTTTACTGATGGGACTAATAGGGCGGTTTATATAGGCAAAATGGGTAATATGTGGTTTGTTACAAATCCCGCTTTGTATGGATATTCTATTCCCGGCTTGATCTTTGCAGATGCACTTCACGACATACTCAAGAGGGAACATACAAGAGTGTTAGGAGCATTGATTAGACTGGAGGACATAAACCCGAGTTATGATGACAAGGTCTTGGAAAAGACACTTTCTTACCTTTATAGAAACCATCTCCCGTTTGCGATGATATTTTACCTTGTATATGTGGATTTTGCGGATAAAGAGGTCATTACTATTTCTCAGAGACCTGACCTTGTTAGGATATTGAAGAAAGCGGATAGACGCGGTGGGACGCTGATACTTCATGGAGTTACGCATCAGTATAGGAAGGTAGAGATTTCAGGAGAAGGTTCTGAGTTCTGGGATATGGAGAGAAATGCAATGATTCCGAACTTTAAGAAGTACTTTGATGAGAGGATGAGGTATGCTATAATGGTATCTAAGAAGTATGGGATACCGTTTAGGGCATTTGAGGCTCCCCATTACAATTTACCTTTAGTTGGGCAGGAGATGTTAAAAAAATATTTCCCTGTATATGTTGGACAGGCTATGGTTAACAATGATAATTATAGGGTTACTCAGCAGTTTCCGTATTTTATATACAGGAGCTATGCAGGTTTGTTTATAGTGCCTGAGAACCTTGGTTATGTGGCTATCCATGAGGAGGAGAAGGGTGTGGGCTCTATTTTATCGAGGGCGAGATTGTTGAAGGAGATAGTGAGAGATCCTGTGGCAGCGTTTTTCTTTCATCCGTTTGTTGGGGTCAAGTATTTGAGGGAGGTAGTGGAAGGTTTGGAGAATATGGGTTATAATTTTGTTGATTTGAAGAATGTGATACCTTTGTATGAAATGCCTGATGTTAAGGCTGTATCTATAAAGAACATAGGATTGCCGTTTGATATATCGAAGGTGGAAAAGAAGAAGGGAAAGCTTGACCTCCGTATATTGGTTTTGGGGATATTCTTGACTGTAGTTGTGCTGAGCGTAGCTTATATATTCAGGTTATATAGGAATAGGAGAAATAGGTGGGAGTAAGTTGTTGGTGGATGAAATACTCCTTGATGTTATTTGAATAGGTGATATAATATGTGCGTGTATCCCTGCTCCTTTTGTGGGAAGGAGCTTTAATCCGTAGGGAGGAGGTGAAGTGAGTGAGAGATTATGAAGTTATGTGTCTTTTTGTCCCCGATCTGGAAGAAGAACCCCTTAAAGAGGAGATAGACAAGTTAAAGGCTTTTGTTACAGATGAGGGCGGAGAAGTAGAGAAGGTTGATATATGGGGGAAGAGACATCTGGCATATCCTGTTAACAAAAAAGAGGAAGGATACTATGTGGTTGTCAACTTCAAGCTTTCTCCGGATAGGATTACAGAATTTAAGAGGAGGCTTGGTTTGTTGACGAGTGTGATGAGATTCCTCATAGTGAGGACAGGGGAGTGATGAGTTTTGGCGTTTGATGATATCAATGTGGTAATACTGAGTGGCAGGCTCACTCGTGACCCAGAGGTGAAGTATACCCCTAGTGGTAGGCCTGTTGTGAGGTTTGGAATAGCGGTTAATAGGTCTTTTGTTGATAGTAACAATGAAAGGCAAGAAAGGACAAGCTTTGTTAATATTGTTGTTTGGGGTGCTCAGGCAGAGAATTGTGGTAAGTTTTTGTCCAAGGGTAGCCCTGTCATGGTTGAAGGAAGACTTGAAATAAGGAAATATACGGCGCAAACAGGTGAAGATAGAAGGGTAACGGAAGTGGTTGCTAGGAAGGTAACCTTTCTTCCCACTGGTAAGATTAAGCAGGATGACAATATGGTAGACGAGGAGGAGGAACTTATAGAGAAATTTGCTGGTCCAATAGACGAAAATCCTCCTTTTTGAGACGAAAGGGGTGTTGTTGATTGGCTTATGTGAGGAAAAGAAGACCAAAGGCATGCTTGTTTTGTAAGGATAAGATAGAGCATATAGACTACAAGGATGTTTCTCGCTTGCGCAGGTATATTACTGATAGGGGTAAAATACTGCCACGCAGGGTTACAGGGACCTGTGCGAAGCACCAGAGACAGCTTACAAGGGCCATAAAGCGTGCAAGGTATATGGCATTGTTGCCCTATACCAGTGAGTAGCTATAGCTAAAAAATTCTTCATCTCGGCACCACCCATGGTGCCGAGATGTCCTTCAGGGGGTTACTCTTTTTGAGGTCAAGGGATTTGGTTGAGGTTTCCTTACTTTCCGCAATTTCTGCTGTGTTGTTTTTAAGCAGTATCTTTATACCTATTGTTGGAGTTATTATTGCCCTTTTTTGTCCTGTCCCTATAGTTGTTTTGGGCATAAAGCATGGACTTAAGCGTGGACTAACTGGAACTATTATAACCTCTGTTATAGTAGGATTGCTTTCAGGTCCATTTCAGGCGCTGTGGGTGTTCATGGGGTTTGGTTTTGTTGGTCTTGGTATAGGTGTTCTTGTTGCTAAGGGTAAGAGTGCCATAGAAGTATTAATATATGGAAGTATGATATCTTTGGCTTCCAAAATTGTCCTCGTTCTATTATCGCTTGCACTGTTTGGAGTTAACCCATTCTCTATAGATGTCAAACAGATGGAGCATGCTTTGACCTCTGCACTCTCTGTTGCTGGTTCTTCCGCGGATGTGAAATTGATGATTAGCAGATGGTTAACCATTCTGCAGATAGCTATTCCTGCCATATTCTTTTTGGCTTCTGTGATAGATACATTTCTTGCCTATGTGGTTTCTTGCAAAGTCCTGAAGAAGATGCACATATCCATGCCACAACTCTTGCCATTTGAGCTATGGGTATTGCCCCGGTCAATGTTTTGGGGGTTTGTGGCTGGTGTTTTGTTTATGTGGCTTGGTAAGGGAGATGTAGGGAGTATATGGTATAGAATAGGTGTAAATGTGCAGATAGTCTTTTCTATCGCTTTTATGATATCCGGGATGTCTATACTCTATTTCTGGCTGAAGAAGATCAGAGTGCCAAAGATAGTGGCTTGGATAATAGTAATAGTTACTATTCTACAGCCGTTTCTTTCCCAATTGCTGGTGTTTTTAGGAATATTTGACTTGTGGGTGGATTTCAGAAAGATAAGAAAGGGGGCGGGGTGATTATGGAGGTACTACTTTTGGAGGATGTGAAAAAGCTTGGCAAAAAAGGGGATGTAGTGAAAGTCAAGGATGGGTATGCAAGGAATTATCTTATTCCCAAAGGACTCGCCAAGAGAGTTGATAAAGGAGTTATTGCTCAGAGAAATGAAGTAATAAAAGTAATGAGTGCAAAGGAGAAAAAGGAAAGAGCAGCTGCACAGGAACTAAAGAAGTCTTTAGAATCCCAACCTGTTGTGGTTAATGTTAAGGTTGGGGAGGGTGGAAAACTTTATGGTTCTGTGACCAGCAAGCACGTAGCGGAAGCTGTACGGGATACGATTGGTAGAGAAGTGGACAAAAAACGGATAGAGCTGCAGGAACCTATCAAGAAGACTGGTAGGTATAGGATTCCTGTTAAGCTGGGGTATGGTATAGTTGCTAAGATGGAGGTAGTAGTCGAGGGGAAATGACTTTTGAGCGTATATTTGATAGGGTTCCACCACATAATATAGAGGCTGAAAAGAGCGTTCTTGGGGCATTAATGCTTGAAGGAGATTCCATTGTAAAGGTAGTTGATAGAGTTTTTCCAGAGGATTTTTACTATGATGCCCACAAGAGAATATATGAATCTATGCTTTCTTTGTACAATACATCGAAGGTTATAGATGTTGTTACTGTGTCTGATGAGCTTTCAAAGTCTGGTAAGCTCGAAGAGGTAGGCGGAATAATGTACTTGAGGGAGCTTGTGGATGCTGTTCCCACGGCTGCCAATATAGAATACTATGCAAATATTGTTAAGGAGAAGGCACTTCTTCGTGCCCTTATAGAAAGGGGTACCGAGATTGTGAAGATGGGCTATGAGGAGGATAAGTCGATAGATGAGCTTCTTGATAGGGCAGAGAGGCTTATATTTGAGATAGGACGAAGGAATATCAGGGAAGGGTTTGTTCATGTCCAAGAAGTTGTGGAGCAAACATTTAAAGATATGAAAAGCCTTTATGAAGAGAAGAAGCGGGTCACGGGAGTGCCTTCTGGTTTTGTGGATATAGATAATATTACGGCTGGTTTTCAGAGGGGCTCTTTGAATGTAATAGCAGCAAGGCCTTCAATGGGGAAAACAGCACTTGCTATAGATATAGCGAGAAATGCCAGTATGAGGTATGGCATACCAGTGGCTATATTTAGTCTGGAAATGTCAAAGGAACAGATAGCTCAGCGTCTTATCTGTTCAGAAGCAAAAATTGAATTGCATAAACTTCGGACTGGTTTCATAAAGAAGGATGAGTGGCCAAAACTGGTTTCTGCAGTTGGAAGGCTTACCAGGGCACCTATATATATAGATGAGTCTCCTACGATTACAGTAGTTGAGCTTAGAGCAAAGGCAAGGAGGCTGAAGAAAGAAGTGGGAATAGGCCTTATAATAGTGGATTATTTACAGCTTGTTACCCTTGGTAGGAGAGTAGATAACCGTCAACAGGAGGTTTCTGAGATATCCAGAGCTTTGAAATCCCTTGCGAGGGAACTTGACATACCAGTTATTGCACTCTCTCAACTTAGTAGGGCTGTTGAGCAGAGGAATGATAAGAGACCGCTTTTATCTGATTTAAGGGATTCAGGTGCTATAGAGCAGGATGCAGACCTTGTGGCTTTTATCTATAGAGATGAGGTTTATAACTCCAAGACAAAGGATAGGAATATTGCAGAGATAAAGATAGCCAAACATAGGAATGGTGCTACTGGCATAAAGAGACTGGCTTTCTTCAAGGAATTTACCACGTTTGAAGACCTTGCTTCTTCGGAGATATCAGAGATGGAAGAGGAGGTGTAATGGTTTATTTGGGGGTTGACTTTTGATTATTGCTATTTTAAAATTCGTCTGCTTTAAAATTTGCGTGGGGGAGTGGTGGGTGTGAAGAAGGCGAACCCGTTTGAGGAGGCACTGAGGACATTTGATAAGGCAGCTGGAATAATGGGATTAGACTCTGATATGGCTAAGATATTAAAGAATCACGAAAGGGTGCTTGAAGTTTCTGTACCTGTGAGGATGGATGATGGGCATTATGAGGTGTTTAAGGGGTATAGGGCGCAGCATAATACGGCTAAAGGACCGGCAAAAGGAGGTATAAGATTTCATCCTGATGTAACACTGGATGAGGTAAAGGCATTATCGTTCTGGATGACATGGAAGTGTGCAGTGGTGGATATTCCTTATGGTGGTGGAAAGGGTGGGGTGGTTGTTGACCCGTCCAAACTTTCTATGGGTGAACTTGAGAGGCTTTCAAGAAGATACATTGTTGAGATACTACCTATAATAGGTCCAAATAAGGATGTGCCTGCACCAGATGTGAACACGAATCCGCAAATAATGGCGTGGATGACAGATACTTATATTATGCATGTGGGTTACCCTGAGATAGCGACATTCACAGGGAAACCACTTGAACTTGGAGGTTCAAAAGGAAGGATAGAGGCAACAGGTAGGGGTGTACAGTATATAACAAGGGAAGCCCTTAAGTATATAGGACTCGAGCCTTCTAAGGTGAGAGCGGCTATACAGGGATTTGGAAATGTCGGTTCCTATACTGCAAGATTCCTGGTGGAAGATGGAATAAAGGTTGTGGCTATTAGCGATGCATTTGGTGGCGTGTATAATCCGAATGGCCTTGATGTGGAAGATATGATAAGGTATAGAGATACCCATGGGGGAACGATAAACGGGTATCCCAATGGTGAGCCTATATCTTCTGATGATCCATTGTTTATGGATGTTGAGCTTGTTATACCGGCAGCTTTGGACGAGGTTATAAGAGAGGATAATGTGGATAAAGTTCGTGCACAGGTTATTGTTGAGGCAGCAAACGGTCCTATAACTTCAGAGGCAAACAGGGTCCTCACTGAAAGAGGGGTGTTTGTTGTACCGGATATACTTGCGAACGCAGGAGGTGTTACGGTTTCTTATTTTGAGTGGGCGCAAAACAGATATTCATACTATTGGGAGATAGAGCAAGTGAGGAGTGAACTCAGGAGGTTTATGACAAAAGCGTTCCACAATGTTATGGAAGTGAGAGAAAAGTATAACGTTGATCCAAAGAGCGCAGCGTACATACTGGCCATTGAAAGAGTGGCTAGTGCGATGAGGCTGAGAGGTATCTATCCATAAATGCGTTGAAACTTTGTTCAAACCATCTTTCTGGTTTCTTCAGGAGTTCAGGGAGGGTATGCCTGCTTAGTATCATAGAGGCATACCCTCTTAGTATCTGGTAAGTATTCTGGTATTTTACTTTGTCTGACTTCTTCTTCAATATTTCTTCTATCTTTTTTATGTTGTAGGTGTCAAAATTCTCTTTTTGGGCTTTGCCTGTAAGTTCCTCTGTGAAGCGTATGGCAATAGCTTCGTTAACCCATGCTGGTAAGCGATATCCA
The DNA here is from genome assembly GCA_021161545.1 of Synergistota bacterium. Lineage (GTDB taxonomy): Bacteria > Synergistota > JAGHAJ01 > JAGHAJ01 > JAGHAJ01 > JAGHAJ01. The sequence goes on from JAGHAJ010000173.1 coordinate 13,132, forward strand.
CTTTTGTCTATAAGAAAGTGGATGTACTCGTGGGAAATGACTTCCCTTAAAATCCTCTTTGATAACAATACTCTCACTGGCTGGAGGTAAACAGTCCCATTTGTGTAAATTGCTGCAATCCACCACCTTACTCCAGTGGCTCTGACAAAATCCCTTGTTGTATCAAAGAAGTAGTAGATCACTTCTTTGTTGCTTCTCAAGGTTGTTAGGTTTTCCACTTTCTCCTTCATCTCGATGAAATCACGGGCTATTTCCGTTACTCCTCTACCAACTAATAAGAAGTTACTGATTCTTACCTCTGCTGCGTAGCTATTACTACAAAGCCAGATTAGTAAGACAA
>JAGHAJ010000144.1 GCA_021161545.1 Synergistota bacterium
ATCTCGGTGGTGTGAAGGATATGGAAGATATCCCAGATATGATATATATTGTGGATACAAGGAAAGAAAAGATTGCTATTGCGGAGGCAAGGAAGTTAGGTATACCCGTTATAGCAATACTTGACACGAATTGTGATCCAGACGTTGTAGATTATCCGATACCAGGAAATGATGATGCAATAAGGGCTATAAAGCTTATAACTTCTGCCATAGCGAATGCTGTTTTGGAAGGTAGGGAAGGTATGCAAACTAAGGAGGTGGAGGAAGCTGAGAGTGCAGTAGCTGAAGAAGGGGAGACTGAAGAGGGAATGGTTGGAGCTGAAGTGGAAGTAACTGGAGTGGAAGCGGAGAAGGTTGCTTCCGGTGAGGAACAAGTTGCAGAACCAGAAGTTGCTTCTGAGGGTGATACGGAAACTGAAAAAGGGGAGGGTAATCAGTAGATGCAGATAACAGCAGCACAGGTTAAGGAACTTAGAGAGCTTACTGGAGCAGGTATAATGGAGTGTAAAAAAGCGTTACAGGATGCTAATGGAGATAAGGAAAAAGCTGTTGAGTTGTTGAGAAAGCGTGGGCTTGCAAAGGCCAGTAGGAAGAAAGGTAGAACGGCAAATGAGGGAATTGTATATTCTTACATCCATGCAGGTGGAAAACTTGGTGCAATGCTCGAATTGAACTGCGAGACGGATTTTGTAGCAAGAACTGATGAATTTCAGGCGCTTGCTAAGGAGATAGCCATGCAGATAGCAGCAAGTGCTCCTTTGTATGTTTCGCGAGAAGATGTGCCAGAGGATGTACTTGCAAAAGAAAGAGAAATATATGCAGAAGAGGCAAGGGCGAGTGGAAAGCCAGAGAATGTCATAGATAGGATAGTGAAAGGTAAGTTAGAAAAATTCTTTGAGGAGTTCTGTCTTCTTGATCAGCCTTATATAAGGGACCCGGAAAAGAAGGTCCGTGAGTTAATAGATGAAGCTATTGCAAAGCTTGGCGAGAATATAGTGGTTAGGAGGTTTAGTAGATTTAAGCTGGGTGAGAGTGATTAAGGGTGTTTAATTTCAGGTTTCGCAGGATACTCCTGAAGTTGAGTGGCGAGGTCCTTGCGGGGAAACAAAAGTTTGGAATAGACCCTGATGAGATGAAGAGAATATCTCACCAGATAAAGGTGCTTCGAGAAAATAGTATAGATGTGGCAGTAGTTGTTGGCGGAGGAAATATATTTAGGGGAGTTTCTGGAAGTGCAAGAGGAATGGACAGGGCAACGGCTGATTACATGGGTATGTTGGCTACGGTTATAAATGCACTTGCGCTACAGGATTTCCTTGAGAAGATGGGAGTGGTTACAAGGGTCCAGACAGCTATAGAGATGAGGGCTGTCGCAGAACCTTTTATTAGAAGAAAGGCTCTGCGACATTTAGAGAAGGGAAGAGTTGTAATATTTGCTGCAGGAACGGGTAATCCCTTCTTTTCCACCGATACAACTGCTGCATTGAGGGCTGCTGAAATAGGTGCTGAAGCTGTACTTAAAGCTACCAAGGTGGATGGTGTGTATAGTGCTGACCCTATGATAGATGCAGGAGCTGTCAAATTTGACACTATAACATACCTTGACGTTCTCAATATGGGACTTAAAGTTATGGACTCTGCTGCTATATCGCTATGCATGGATAATAAGATACCTATTATAGTGTTCAACATAAACGATGATAGCGCTCTGCTCAGGATAGCTAAAGGGGAAAAGGTTGGTACTTGTGTTAAATAAACTGTGCGAGGAGGGGACGCCTGATGCTTGATGGATTGTTTAAAGAGGTTGAGAAGGAGATGGAATTAGCGACAAAGGCTGTAAGGAAGGAGATGGACAGCATTAGGACAGGGAGGGCATCTGCTTCCTTGGTAGAGGACCTAAAGGTAGATTACTACGGAGCACCTACACTGTTGAAACAGCTTGCAAGCATATCCGTGCCCGACGCTACTACTATAGTCATCCAGCCGTGGGATAAGGCATCTCTGAAAGCCATAGAAAAAGCTATATTGTTGTCACCTTTGAAACTAATGCCGATGAATGACGGTAAAGTGCTGAGAATAACTCTCCCTCCTCTGACGGAGGAGAGAAGACAGGAATTGATAAAACTTGTTAAGAAAAAAGCAGAGGATGGAAGAGTTCATGTAAGAAATATAAGAAGAGATGCTAACGAGAAACTGAAAGAGATGAAAGAAAACGGAGATATATCTGAAGATGATTACTATAAATATCTCAAGAAAGTCCAGGAACTTACGGACAAGTATGTTAGCAAGGTTGATGAGATACTGAAGGAAAAGGAAAAGGAGATAGAAGAGGAGTAAGTTCTGTGCCTAAGATATCTTTTGCCCCTCCTAAGTACGAGGAGGGGTATTTGTATTATTGTAGGAGGGATTGCTTTGATTGAGTGGGAGAAACTATATTCGTTATCGTCAAGAGTAGTAAAGGAGCTCGAGATAGGGAGGCTCTTTAAAGTAATAGATGATCCAGAAATTATTTCGTTTGCTGCTGGTATGCCAGACCCTTCTCTGTTTCCCGTTGATGAAGTTAGGGAATCTATGGAAGATGTCTTTTCATCAATGGATGTATGGAGATATTTTCAGTATGGAGCTACTGAGGGATTGAATCTCTTGATAGACTTTGTAGTGCAGTTTTACAAGAGTAGGGAAGGATTGAATGTATCTCATGAGCAAGTTATTGTAACTGCTGGTGCACAGCAGGGAATGGATATAGTTGGTAAGCTCCTTATAGACTCTGGAGATGAGATAGCAGTTGAAAGCCCAACATACTCGGGCGCCATATCCTCTTTTAGGCCATACAGACCAGTTTTTCTCACTGTTCCTATGGAGAGAGATGGTATCGATGTGGACCACCTTGAAAGATTGCTCGTTAGAGGGAGAAGTCCTAAGTTTGTTTATACCATTCCCAATTTTCAAAACCCTTCGGGAATTACAATGTCAGCAGAGAAGCGGCGTAGGCTTGTTGAGTTGTCTTATAGGTATGGTTTTTCCATTATAGAGGATGACCCCTATGGTGAATTGAGGTTCCGTGGGGAAAGGATACCATCTTTGCTTTCTATGGATGTTGAAGGAGGACATGTAATAAGGCTTGGCAGCTTTTCTAAGATATTTGCCCCTGGTATTAGAATAGGGTGGATTGTTGTACCAAGAGAGGTTGTGGAGAAGGTTATTGCCTTCAAACAAGGGATGGATCTTTCCACTTCTGCATTGGTTCAGGCGATACTTCATACTTATCTTAAAAAAGTTTCTATATCTGAGCATATACATAAGATAGCCACAAAGTATGGTAGAAAGATGGCTGTGATGAAAAGTGCCATAGATGAATA
>JAGHAJ010000127.1 GCA_021161545.1 Synergistota bacterium
CCTAAAAGAAAGATTAGATGAGTATGATAAAAGCCTTAACACTCTCATGTTCGAATATGAACAAGGGGTTAAGATTTTCAAGGATAGGCTAAAGGCAACTGGAATCACAAGTGATGAATTCCTACAGCACAAGGATAAGGTACCAACAAATGCAAAACAAAGGGTGCAACAACTTCAAGCGGAAATCCAACAACTTAAAAGCGACATAGAAATAGAAAGGGAAAAAACTGGAGGCATACAAACATCTATTACCGAACTGAGAGAAAAACTCAAACAACTCAAAGAAGCCAAAGAGAAGAAAGAATTAGAAGCAGAAGCACTAACAAGGCAACAAGGTAGCCTAAAAAGAGAAATACAAGGCATCTATGAGAGAAAAAAAGAACTGAAAGAGTTAAAAGCACAGATAAAAGATGTAGAAAGAGAATATGTCTTAACAAAGAAGTTAAATCATTACTTAGAGAGCAACAGATTCCCTGCATATGTATCTGACTATTACCTCAATGCTATAGTCAGGAGGGCAAATCATATCCTCTTTAGATTCTTTAGCGGCAAATACATCCTGAGCACAGAAAGTAGTGAACTAAGGGTGATAGACAAGAACCTACCAGATACAACCGTGTCCATAGATAGCCTCTCTGGTGGAGAGAAGGTTCTCGTATCAATGTCCATAGCAATGGCAATAACAGAACTTACCACAAACCACATAGACATGCTATTTATAGATGAAGGCTTCTCCCCATTGGACAACAATAACATCCAAGAAGTCGCAAAGGAGATACAACTACTCGAAAGCACAAACAAAGTTATAGGCATAGTCACACATAATCAGGACTTTGCAGAGCAGTTTACCCATATATTGAAGGTGGAAAATGGGAGGGTAGAATGGCAAAGATAGATCCGAGGGAATTCATAAAAGGGCTAAGACCCTATGCAGATTGGGGCCTTGAATACCCACAGCCAATAGAAGAACCCGAAAGACAATGGGATAAAATACACCAAAAAGTAATAACTAACGAAGACATCAGCGAAACTGAAATTTCAATAGAAGCATGGTATAAGTGGAAGCAAGATCATATACCAGATAACTTATCAGTGCCTGAATCCGTAGTATTTATAGACGGACGAATGAGAGTTCACAGTAGATTTATCCTTTATAACAGAGAACCTGCAATCATAGGAGAGGCAATCGCAGGCGGTATCATACTGAAAGAAGGTTATCTTCACTTCGATTTTTCGAGTAACAACCCACCTCAAATAAAAAGAGTATTAACCTTACCCGTGAAGGAAAGAGACAGAGCCGTGTCCTTAGGCATACAGGGGTCAATCAATATGCCTATAGTATCAAGTAAAGAGTATGTGGAGCTCTACATAGTATCATCAGACGTGGACGCATCAGAAGCGGAAAGGGCTTACTCTGCTCTTCTGGAAACGATGAGAGCACTTGAAAGAGAATTGGTAAATCACTATTTCAGCAATTCAGAGCACTTCATAATAAAGGATGGTACGTTGAGACCACCTGACAGGACATTCATAAAAGGTAGAGGTCCCATAGGACTCATAAAAAGAATATACCAAGAAGAACTAACCCATGATTTTTTCGGGAAATTCATATACAACCTGAAAAAGGGAGAGAGAAGCCCATTTTTCTGCTATCGGATATCAGAAAACCACACAATAGTAAAAGTTATATCATACATGAGAATAGCAGAATCGCCAGCAAATGATCACCCCATGCGAGGTATAGTGAAAGTAGAACTACTGGCAGATGAAAATAGCATAACAGAAAAGAAGAGCGAAATAGCGGAAGCATTTGATTTTGTCAGTACCTTACTTCCAAAGCTAACCAAAGTATTGCCAATCCCACGTTCTCCTGAAAATATATTCCCAATAATGTCTCTGGAAAAGGCACTAACTGACTACTTTCTACCCTCCGAGCTTATAAAAACATCGTTTGAGAGGTGGACAAAGTGATGGAACCCATAGGAACTGTTACGGGGATAAACCCCATAACTCCGTATGAATTCTATGTGAGGCTAAATGTGGAAGATGGTAAACCTTCACACATACTCCAAATAGACGAAATAGTCCAAGCAGAATATGAATACAAGAGGTTTGGGAGACTAAGGATATATGGCGTGGTTGTAGAAGCAACATGCAGGTGGGATCAGAGCGACATTACTGGATACAAGGAGGAAATCATATCATCTGGTGGAATGGTAGGAATACCTATATACCTGGCAAAAGTATCAACCACAAGAATCATGAGGTATTCCAATGGAGAGTGGATTGAAGATGAAGTGCCGGTACCACCCCCTGCAGGAACACCAATCATACCTGTAAAGGGAGATGAAACAGATATATCATTAGGATTTGATAAACTAAAAGAAAAAGGAAAAGCACTTCCCATAGGTGTTTTGATGAATCAGCACGTTGCTTACCTTGACACAGACTACATACTCGGTAACAATGGAGCCCATATAAACGTATCAGGTCTTTCGGGTGTAGCAGCAAAGACATCATACACAACATTTCTCATCTACAGTATGTTAAACAGCACAACCATACCAAAAGAGCTGGCATACTCAAGATTCATCATATTTAATGTAAAAGGAGAAGGTCTACTATTTTTAGATAGATGGAATAGAGAATGGAAAGAAAGGGAAAGGAAACAGGATGAAGATTTCCAGAAGTGGTGCAGAATGTTCGATAGTATGGAGCTTAAACCTGGTGTGTTCCAGAACGTAGAATTTTATGCACCAATAAAGAAAGAAAACAAACCAGATGTGAACTACAGAGTGGATGGTGCAGTGAAGGGATTCGGATGGGACGCTTTAGATGTTGTAACACTCGGCTTAATCGAATTTCTATTCGACCCCCATGAACTATCAGACAACGTAAATATACAACTTACTGTATCTGCCCTCTCAGAAATATTAGAGAGAAATTACTTCTCCATGAAAATAGAAATCCTAAAAAAGCTAAAGAATAGCTCAAAAAAAGAGGAAGAAGAAAAGAAAGGTGAGAAAGTACACATTGGGTACGATATCGATGGCCTCTCAGATGACCAGAAGGTGCGTGCATACCTACGAGCTACTGGCTACGAGCCAGCAAGGTACTTAGAAGAACATGGGGTACCACCAAGCATAGACGCACTTGCAAATCTACTCAAGGACCCAAGGATAAAAGAGGAACTGAAGGAAGAAGAGATAATAGACAAAACAATAGCAGCAGTTTACAGGAGAATAAAAGCAGCACAAAAACTCGACATAGGAAAGGTATGGGTAGAGTTAGACAGAGATCTATTTACCTCACCATCAAAATATGAAGAACCATCATATCACATAAACTGGGACAGAAAGGGAGGTATAACGGTAATAGATATATCCAAATTAAGGCATAGAGCACAGATATTTGTTGTGGGTTCTATACTAAAGCAAGTGCTTCAGAAAAAAGAAGCTGGACTTGTAAAAGAACCAATCTTTATATACTTAGATGAATTGAACAAATACGCACCTCGCAGTGGTGGAGGACCATTAGGAGATGTATTCAGAGACATTGCGGAAAGAGGTAGATCATTCAAGATAATACTCATAGGAGCTGAACAAACAGCATCTGAAGTAGATTACAGAGTAGTAACTCAGGCATCTACTACTGTCGTAGGAAGGCAGAAGCTGGCAGAGCTAAAAAAAGACGAATATGCACATCTGGTAGGTGCACAAAAAGACAAAGCAGCACATCTCGTTCAAGGAGAAGTAATTGTAGATCAGCCTTTCTTGAGGGTACCACTACTGGTAAAGTTTCCCCTAACCCCATGGTCAACAAGAGAAGACGCTGAAACATCAGAAAGGTCTGAGAGCTTCGATGACTTCACATAAAATGTTAATAGATGTAACTCTTGCACCTGGCAGAACACCACTTTCAGACATAGCAGTAGGCATAGATGTACTAAGAGCAAGCTCAAGCATAGTAACAGCTCTGGCAAAAGGTGCATCACAGGTAGTAATTACTTCTTCCATAAAAGAAGCACGTATCCTCAAAAAGAAGATTCCAAACTCCATACTTGCAGGCGAAAG
>JAGHAJ010000026.1 GCA_021161545.1 Synergistota bacterium
CCTATATAGTCGGCAATAGTCGCAGAAACCACTAACGGTATGAATATCCTATTACTTAATTCAGGCAGTATCAACTCTGCAGCAAAGGCAACACCGGTTATAGGCGCATTGAACACGACAGCTATACTGCTTGCTGCCCCACAGCCAAGAAGAAGTATCCTCTCCCCGGGGGTGAGACTAAACCTCTTACCCATCACAGAACCCAGACTCGCCCCCACATACACTATAGGCCCTACCCTTCCAACAGAACCTCCAGTCCCGATGCAAAAAGCACTCATGAATGTCTTAAGAAGTGCCACTGAGGGGTTCATCCTTCCCCCTCTCCTAATAACTGCCAGTATTACAGCAGGAACACCATAACCGTCATTCTTCTTCAAGTACATTTTTGCAAGAAAGACAGCAACGATACCACCAATAGCAGGTACCAGAATGACAAATCCTCCAAGAGGAGATATATAACGGTCTATATAGCTACAGGAAAATTTAGCCCTTCCATAGAACATAACATTGCTAAAAAACCTTATGGAAACAACAAACAGCACCATACTTAGAGATGCAAGAATCCCTATTAAAATGGACAGCGCAACAATCTTGAATAATCTTCTTTTACCAAAACATCCCTTGTCTCCCATAACTACTTACGATTGTATAATTACGCAGATAACCTGTCAACCAACAATTGACGGAACATCAAAAAACCCATATAATGGATTGGAGAGGAGGGATAACCTTGAAAGTGATCACACTGGAAGAGTGTGCCGAATTCATAGGAGGCGATAACTCTATTCTGCGTGAAATCCTAAATCCACTGAAGGACAAAACTTTGAAGATAAGATACAGCATAGCCCATGCAAGGGTAAAGCCGGGTGAAAGAACGCTACTCCATAGCTTAGACAGAACGGAAGTCTACCACATAATACAGGGGAAAGGCATAATGCATATAGACGAAGAAGAGAAAGAGGTAAAAGCAGGAGATACTATCTACATTCCACCAAACTCCAGACAGAGGATACAAAACACATCAGACAAGGAACTCATATTTGTATGCATAGTTGATCCCGCATGGGAGAAGGAAGGGGAAGAAATACTTGAAGAAACAGACCAGAGATAGACTCATCCATGGAGCAATAAAGTTACTACAATGGATTATACCAAAACTTCCTCTGCCTATCGCGGAAAAAGTAGGAGTAATTATAGGTATAATCGTATTTCACTTAGCCAAAAAGGGCAGAAACAGAGCAATAAAACAGTTAATGGTAGTATTAAAACTCCCCAAGGACAAGGCAACAAAGGTTGCAAGAAACAATTTCATACATCTTGGAAAGTCAATAGTTGAGTTTCTATACTTCCCGAGACTAGATGGAGAACTCCTTAAAAGGGTCATTCCAGATGTTCAGGGAAAAACACACTTAGATGAGGCCATTGCTATGGGAAACGGTGTGATAATACTAACAGGGCACATAGGAAATTGGGAACTTGGAGCTGCATGGCTCTCCATGAACGGTTACAGGTTAAATGTAGTAGCAGCATCACAGGGGGACGAATTCGTGGACAATACCATATTCTCCTATCGGGAAAAGACCGGAACAAGAGTAATACCCAAAAATCGCTCGCTCAAAGAGATAATAAAAGCACTACAGAGAAAGGAACTTCTTGGCATACTTATAGACCAAGATGCAAAAGAAAAGGGTGTAATCGTAGATTTTCTTGGTATTCCGGCATCCACACCCACAGGTATAACATCGCTCAGCAGGAAGTTTCGATGCCCGATAATACCATTGTTCACCATAAGACAGAAAAACAATAGATTTAGTCTGGAAATACTACCCCCCATATTTGCCACAGATGATAAGCTCACACTTACCTTACTAAACAACATACTTGGAGACTACATAAAAAGATATCCAGAACAGTGGATATGGTTTTACCAGAGGTGGAATAGTACTAATCCAATTTAAGCACCTTCTTTACCCTGTCAACCAGAAGCTTCGGAGAAAACGGCTTAACTATATAGTCAGAAGCATTGAGGCTTACTGCCTTCAGAATATCTTCCTTATATCCTTTGGCTGTGAGCATTATGACTGGTATATCCTTTGTTTTAGGGTTATTCTTTATATCCTTAAGAAGCTCAAAGCCATCCTTTCCCGGCATCATTATATCCGTAATTACAAGGTCAGGATTCTCAGATACCACCTTCAAGAGTGCTTTCTTCCCATCCTCAGCAGTAATAACATTAAAACCTGCCCTCTCAAGAATGAGTTTGGCAGACTTTAATATTATCATTGCGTCGTCCACTACGAGTATTTTCTTGGAATAGGAAGTTTTTTCTCTTGCAGTTGTACTTCCACCTCTCACTACTACATTCTTCTCTTCCACTTCCCTTCCTGCTATCACGTGTACAGCACTAACAAGGTCTTTCACACCAAATGGTTTTTTCAGAACCTTCTTAACCGGTAACAGAGATTTTGCCCTCTCCTCATCATCAGAAGAAGAGACTATCAAAATCTGTGGAACATCTTCCAGTATCTCCGCAATACTGGAAGATAGTGCAAGAGTTGGAATCGAAGCATTCGGCATATCTATTATAATGACACAGAAGTCCATAGATTCAGCCGATAACTCAGCTACAAGTTTATCTGGATCATTAAAAGTAACAACATCATATCCTGCCTTCTTGAGTGCTGTTTCAATAACTATGGTCAGCTTGTCATCACTCTCAGCAAGTAAGACCTTGTCCGTATTAGCCATTTCCATCCCTCCCCTTTCTCGGCAGAGAGACAACAAACTCAGTGCCCCTCTGTTGCTCACTTACAACAGATATACTCCCGCCATGAGCATCAACGATTCTCTTGACTATTGCAAGTCCCATGCCAGAACAGGCATCTGACATGTTTATCTTGAGCCTACCTACAAAAAAGCTATCAAATATGTACGGTAGGTCGGCATCATCTATTATCTGTCCGGTATTACCTATCTTGAAGTATAGTTTCTCATTGTCACTCCAGACCTTTATCCATATTCTTCCTCCTCCTTCTTCATTGTATTTTACTGCATTGTCAAGGAGGTTCAAAAGCGCACGATAAAGTTTATCTCTGTCCCCCTCCAAGAGCAAAGGTTCTTCAGGAAAATCAAGAGAAAGTGTAATATTTTTACTCTTTATTCTGGATTCTGTTACCTTAATAACACTCTTCCACAACTCCACAAGATCAATCTCTTTAAGGTTCAGAACCGCCATTCTACTTTCAAGCCTTGAAAAATCAAGCAGTTCATTCACCATATCAGTAAGCCTGTCAACTTC
>JAGHAJ010000100.1 GCA_021161545.1 Synergistota bacterium
AAAGAAAGGGGTTGGAGTGAAGAGGAGCTTAAAAGAAGAGAGAGGTTTTTTATGGATGAGGAGAAAAAGATACAGCTGGCGGATATTGTGATAGATAACGATGGCTCTATAGAGGATTTGTGGGAGAAGGTGAAAAAAGCGTGGAACTTTATTACCTCCCTGAGGGATACATCCCGGAGCATGAAGTAGAGATTGTTGGGGATAGTGGTAGTATAAAACATGAAAGGGTATCATTTCTCAGTCCGTTTGTCAGTAAATACAATGTGAATAATAGAGTATATCTTGAGGTCTTTACACCTGCTAACCTGCTGAAGCACACTACTGTTGTCTTTATACATGGGCTTGGTCTAACACCTAAGAGGAAAAAGTTGTATATCATGCTCCCTAAGAGATTGGCAGCTATAGGGTATAAGAGTATATTCTTTACACTTCCATTTCACCTTGAAAGGACGCCAGCGGGTAAGAGCTCTATTCAGTGGTTTTCAGACCTCGATGATGTTGGTACCCTGCACTTTTATCATCAGGCAGTGGTGGACCTGAAGGCAACCCTTAATCTTTTTTCTGAGCTTAAGGATTTTTCTTTGGTTGGGGTAAGCCTTGGCTCAATGATTACCATGATAGCCCTTGGTGTTGAGGAAAGGTTTAGAAGAGGTGTTCTCATACTTGGTGGTGGTAACTATGAGAGGATTTTGTGGCACAGCCTTACCAAATATGTTATAAGAGAAGGGTATTGCAATAGTAGGATGTGTCACCACTTTTACTCGAAATATCCAAAGTACTTGCAAGATATCAAAGAATTGGGCTCGTGGAGAATGGTTTCATGTCCTAAGATGTGCTTTTTGTTTGAACCTCTGACCTTTGCGCCATTTGTAAAAGAGAAGAAAATCATGATGATAAATGCCATTTTTGACCTTGTTATACCAAGAAAGGCAACAATACAGCTGTGGGAAGAGCTTCAGAGACCTGAAATACATTGGTTGCCTGCAGGACACGGAACCACACTGTTTTGGGGTGGAAAGATAGCGAGGCTTATAAAGGATTTCTTGGATAAAACCTCTGAGTGAGGTGTTTTTTGATGGGAGTGAGTTTTGTTGCTGAAGTTTCAAGTAATCACAATGGGGATTTGGATAGGTGTCTTAGTTTTGTGAGAGAGGCAAAGGCTTGCGGTTTCGATGCTGTAAAGTTTCAGTTGTTTAGGGTGGAAAAACTGTTTTCCAAAGAGGCGCTGGAATATAATCCTTCACTTAAGAAGAGAAAGGGGTGGGAACTGCCTTTGTCTTTTTTGCCGGAAATATCTGAAATATGTGAAAGGTTGGGTATTAAGTTTATATGCACACCATTTTACCTTGGTGCAGTTGACGAGCTCTTTCCATTTGTAGATGCTTACAAAGTTGCTTCTTATGAGCTTTTATGGAGTGAGCTGCTTAAGAAAGTTGCATCTACGGGGAAGCCTGTAATTTTATCAAGTGGCATGGCTAATTTACAAGAAGTAATTGATGCTGTGAATATACTTGTGGAAAGCGGTTGTAAGGATATTACTGTTCTTCACTGTGTTTCAAGTTACCCTGTAGCAGCTGAGAGATGTAATCTTTCTGCTATAGAGACAATGAGAAAGGCTGTGAAGGTGGAAGAGGGAGTTTCGATGAAGTTTGGTTGGTCTGACCATTCTGTAAATGAAGGAGTTGTTTTGCGTGCAATCCATAGGTGGGGAGCAGAGATGGTAGAAATGCACTTTGACCTTGATGAAATGGGAGCAGAGTATGGATTTGGACACTGTTGGTTGCCTGATAAGGCTAAAAGGCTAATAACTATGGTGAGGGAAGGATTCGTAGCTGATGGTGATGGTAGAAAGGTACCTCAAGAGGTAGAGTTTAATGAGAGGATGTGGAGGGCTGATCCTGAAGATGGATTGAGACCAATGAATTCAGTTAGAGAGAAACTATTGAAGGGATGAGAGAGTTTGAAAGATATTGTGGCTTTCCTGGTAGTGAGGTTGTCTTCTTCGAGGTTATCGCAAAAACAACTGCGCAAGATAGGAGATAGAAGATTGATAGACTGGACCATAGGTGGCCTCAAGCAGAGTAAACTTGTGAATCGGATAGTTATAGCCACAGCCGACGAACCTGAAAATAGAGTGCTCGCTGATGTGGGTAAGGAGCATGGTGTTGAAGTGTTTTTTTATTCAGGAGATGTGAATGATGTAGTTGGTAGACTGAATAAGGCAGCTTCTATATATGGGTGTGAAATCTGTGTGCTCATTAGTGGGGATTGTCCCCTTATTTGGGCCCCCTCTTTGGATAAATTAGTAGAGAGGATTTTAGAGGATGAGAGACTTGATATGGTTAATTTCTGTTTGAAGGAAGGAAAATCATCCATACATGAGGGAATAGGTGTTTATCGGAGAAAGTGTTGGGAGGCTGCAGATAAGCTTTCGGATATCCCAGAGCTTAGGGAGCACCACTTTCCCGTTGTGAAATTGAAGTCAGAGCTGTTTAGGATAGGTTGTGTTTATGACGAGGATATATTTTATAGATTGAAGCATAGAGTTTCCGTAGATACCATTGCAGACTTAGAGTTTATGAATACGGTTTATCAGGAACTTAAGCAGAGAGGTATGGATTTTAACATGCCTAACCTTGTAAGGCTTTTAATTGAAAGACCGGAGTTAATGAACATAAATGCTGATGTCCACCAGATGGGTTTATATGAAAAGCAGAAAAAGGCACTTTTTATAGTAAGAAACAGTGACAACCTTGATATATTCTTTGATATAGCCTATAGACTTACCAAAAAAGGTATAGGAGTGAGATTCTATGTGGATGATGAGACACTTGTTAATGTTGTTAGTGAAAGGGGATTTGGAGTGCTAACTACGGAGGTAAATAATTCAGATTTTGATATCTTGATAAGAGGGTAGGGACACCTCAGTGGATCAGGAGTGGAGGAGAAGCAAAGCAGGTGAAAAAGATTATTATTAAGTTTGTTGCCTCAGAGGATATAGGGTTAGGGCATCTTTATAGGACTGTATCTTTGGCGAAGATGCTAAGACAGGTGGGTTGTGAAGTAATTTGTGCCATTAATAACTTTGATTTTGCAAAAAGAGAACTCCTTAGAAGAGGTATAAGGTGGATATCTAATAACTTTAGCTCAGAGGAAGCCTTTGTTGATGCTCTGATATTGAGCGAAAGACCCGATGTCATTGTGTTTGATGAAAGACATGAGTATAGAAAATCTAACCTGTTGAAATGGAAGAAAACAGCGAGGCTTGTCTCAATAGATTTTATTGGTAAAAATTACCAACTCTTTGACCAAATCTTAATTCCAAATGCTCATTTTGTTGATAGGTATCCTGGAACTCTAAATGTCTTGTGGGGTCTTGAATATGTAATAATAAATGAAGATGTCAGGGATAGAAAACCTAAAGTTAGTGTACCGAATACAGTGGAAA
>JAGHAJ010000074.1 GCA_021161545.1 Synergistota bacterium
CTGGTACATTAGCAACAAACATGTAAGTGAGGTACCCTCTCCAATTTCGCCTTATATCTAACTTGTCCTTATTGAAAGCAACATATACTATAGCACCCGCTAAGGAATGGCCCACAGGTGAACACATCTTCTTCTACACCCAAATTTAAGAATATCTGTAAGTTGCAACATACTTGTGGAGCAACCTCTTAATCTCTTCAGCAGAACCTTTGGTTACAGCGTCTTTAAATTCTTTCACCATTTTGTCCACATCATCCAACGTGTAAATCTTACTAATATTGGCTTTAAATATTCTACCGTGGCCTGTTTTCATTGTTCCCTCCTCGGCAGTAAGCAGTTCCTCATACATCTTCTCACCAGGTCTTAACCCTGTAAAAACAATGTCAATATCCTTATAGGGTTCAAGACCATGTAACCTAATTAGTTCTTCTGCAAGAGACACAATCTTAACTGGATCTTTCATGTCTAAAACCATAACTTCTCCACCTTCCCCTATAGCCGCAGCTTGAAGAACAAGGGCAACAGCCTCAGGTATTGTCATAAAATACCTTTGAACCTCCGGATGTGTAACAGTTAGAGGTCCTCCCTTCTTTAACTGCTTGAGAAATATAGGTATGACGCTTCCCCTACTCCCAAGCACATTACCAAACCTAACTGCAACAAATTTCGTTTTACCCAGCATATTAAACGCTATGCCTATATATTCTGACACTCTCTTTGTTGCCCCCATCACACTCGTAGGGTTCACAGCCTTATCAGTAGATATTAAAACAAATTTTTCTACATCATAGTTCACCGATACTTTGCAAAGATTGTACGTTCCCAATATGTTCACCCTCACTGCTTCTTCAGGATAATATTCCATCATCGGAACATGTTTATACGCTGCTGCATGGAACACAACTTCCGGCCTGTATTTTTCAAATGTTCTACTCAGTTTCCCAAAATCAACAATGTCTCCAACAACTGCCGTAATTTTTTCACTCTCGATTCCCATTATTCCTATGTCTAACTCAAGTTCGTACAGCTCAGTCTCATCTACATCAAATAAGACAATCTCCTTAGGGGACAAAAGGCATACCTGTCTGATAATTTCAGAGCCTATGGAACCAGCAGCACCTGTAACCAGGACTCTTCTTCCTGTAATAAAATTCCTGACCAGTGATGCGTCGATGTGAACTTCCTCCCTGCCAAGAAGATCTTCTATCTTTATATCTTCCAAACTCCTGATCTGCATGTCAACACTATCACCATACAAACGAGGAACTATCTTTATATCTGCTACACCGTGTTCTTTGAGGACTTTATATATCTCCCTCAACCTTGTATACCTCAGCGAAGGGATAGCTATTACAACCATATCAGGCTTAATCCTGCTTACAATTTCCGGTAACTCAGATATGCAACCAAGAACTTTCACTCCATGTACAAACGATCCCACCTTAGTCTCGTCGTCGTCAAGGAATCCTACAGGTTGCAGATTTGCCTTACCACTTCTCCTCATGTCCCTCACAATCATTTCACCTACATTGCCAGCACCTATTATAAGCACCTTTCTACCTATCCCGTTAGTATCCTTTCTTACGAGTTCCAAGTAAGCACGTTTACTAATCCTTACAGTTGAGGTCACCAACACAGAAACAAAAAAATCTATAACAAGTATACTCCTTGGAAAACCCTCCAAAAACGGCACCTTAAAAAAGAATATAAAAAGCACCAGAATCAAGCTGCCCATAATGTTTCCCTTCAGAATGTTGTAAAAATCCACTAACCCCACATATCTCCAGGTTATGGAATATAACCCAAAGAGAAAAAATACGGGGATTTTGAATAAGATCACAAATGGTAAGGCATGTAAAAAAATAGTAAAATAACGATCAGGTATTACAAAGCTAAACCTCACATCAAACGAAAGATAAAAAGAGCCACACAACAAGATCACATCCACAATCAAGAAGAAAAACACCCTTTTACCGTGTGAAGGCCTCAGTAAATTCCTCAATCTCAGCAAAAGATCACCTTCCACATAGTCATTAGCATTATACGAACATCTGTAAAAAAACTCATCTCACGAAGATACCTATCATATAACTCTATTTTTTTAGGAAGTATCTTCTCAACATAAAACATCTCTCCACTCTCACTCCCCATAGCGCGTATAAGGTCTTCTTCATCCCTATACTCTATGGCAGCGTAATCCGTTATACCGGGTTTTACCCTAAGTATTCTCTCATATGCTTCTCTAAACAGGCTTACAAAGTACTCTACCTCAGGGCGTGGCCCCACAATACTCATATCACCTTTTACAACATTAATGAGCTGCGGTAGCTCATCAAGTTTATACTTTCTCAATACACGCCCTACTCTCGTAACACGAGGGTCATCCTTTATTGTTATCTTCGGTCCCATACTATCAGCACCCTCTATCATTGTCCTAAACTTTATGAGATAAAACGGAACAAACTCCTTCCCCATCCGTTTCTGTAAATAAAAAACACGTCCTCCATCTTCCATTTTCACTGCTATGGCAATACATAAAAATAAAGGCATTACAACCAAAAACAGTATACTCCCTACTACTACATCTACAATCCTTTTACCATACCTTGCGTAAAAAGTATTAACTCTCAATCTCTCAGACATTCTCTAACACCATTATATAAGTTATATCTGTTTTCCACAAGGAACCGTCTTACGCGTTCCAGGTATTTTTCATCCATGTAAGGGTCAGTAGGTAAGTTGACTACGTGTTGACTTATCTTCTCTGCAATCGGATTCTCTCCCCATCGGTATCCCCAAAGCTCAAA
>JAGHAJ010000176.1 GCA_021161545.1 Synergistota bacterium
CATACTCTCAAAAGGTGATAAATATGTCTATGCTCAGTACCATGCCTCATAATTCCTGTAAAATGCTATGAGGTAAACTTCACGAAGATGGAGCTTAACTATCTGAATAGGATGATGGATATGTACATGCTATAATATATTAGCATCCTGAAATAGGAGGTGCTAACAAGTTGAAAAAGACATCCTTGAAAAGGTGTATAACCACTATGCTCATACTCACCATCGTAGCTATTGGTATAATAGCATTCTTCTTGATAAAATCGGAAGTCTACACGGCTAAGATGCGCTCGCTGGAGCAAACGATAGATAAAAATCTGTTATCCATAAAGAGCAGAAAAGGGAAAGAAAAGGCCCTCACAGGTATGGAGAAAACTCTAAGAAAGATAGAAGGTATGGTGCCAAGATACAGAATTAAGGCATCCAACATAAGGTCTGAGATAGCAAACCTACTCAAAGAGAAACAGATAGATACAAAGGATGTAAGGGTGATGGCTTCAAAGGTAAGGAAAATCATTCTACACTCCGCCATTGGGTACTCAAGAAGCATAACCATAATAGTCCTAATAACACTGGGTGGATTTGCCATACTGCTCTATTATCTCATACTCCTACCACAACAAGCTCTCGTAAAAGGTGTAAGCCGGCTTGCAAGACTCGCAAAAAACCTACAGATAGCAGATTACTTGAGCAAAAAAGAACTCCCGTTCTCCGAGCTGGATACACTCATCAATTCACACAATCATCTGCTTGAGAACGCAAAAGTACACACGGCATTACTTGAATCCGCCGTAAAGGCAGACACTCCTGAAGAACTCACAGAAGAGCTGTTCAAGGAGCTAAAGAAACATATAAACATCAGCAGAATCTCATTCGCCAGTGTGCACGAAAACCGTTTCGTCATACGAGCGACTTTTAGAGATTATGAAGAAAGCAACATTGACATAGGGTTTTCGGGAAGGCTAAGTCAGGAGATCTTGACGAACATAGGGGCAGAAAAAGAAATCATAATCATAGATGACATGTCTGAGTATGTAAAGAAGTTCCCCAATTCCAAATATGCAAACACGCTCTTGAAGGAAGGTATGTCAGCATTAGTATTGTTCCCGATATACAAGGGAGAAAATTGCATAGGCCTCCTCATATTTGGATTCGCACGAAAAGAGGATATAAATGAAAGAAATCTCAAGCATCTGCAGTTTACAAGCTACCTTACAAATGTCCTGTATCAAAAGGCTACGCTGATAGAAAGCCTCTTAGTAAACACCATATTTGGATTCGCAAGACTTGTTGAACAAAAGGATAAAGAAACTGCCATGCACCTGCAGAGAATGGCACATTATTCAAGGGCTATAGCCACAAAACTCATAGGGCATCCCGAATTCACAATCCTGACACCCCTTGTAGTACAACAGGTATTTGAACAAGCCCCCTTACACGACATAGGAAAGGTAGGCATTCCTGAATCCATACTGCTAAAGCCCACCCAGCTAACCAGAGAAGAGTTTGAAATTATGAAACAGCACACCATCATAGGCTACAATATACTACAGGAAATAGACAACAAGATAGTAGAAAGCTACGGAAAACCATTCTTTGAAGTAGGTAAACGCATAGCAAGGCACCACCATGAAAGGTGGGATGGGACTGGGTATCCAGACGGATTAAAGGGCAAGGAGATACCCCCGTGTGCACGTATAGTAGCTGTAGCAGACGTGTTTGATGCACTTACGACAAAGAGGACATACAAAGAGGCATTCAACTATGATTATTCAGTTAATACCATAGTCAAGGCGTCCGGCACTCAATTTGACCCCAATGTAATAGAGGCATTTATGAAAGCGCAAAACGAGATAAGAAACATATACAATGAGTTCAGGGATTAAAGCAGAGAAGAAGCGAAGCAGGTGTGAAAGCACCCATCGGGATTTATGGGGTTGCGTGAAGGTAAAAAGTATGGTAAAATGCTTTCTGCCTTTGAAATCAAAGTCTTAGGAGGGAATATATATGGCTCATAGGTGCGAAATATGCGGGAAAGGACCTGTTACAGGACATAGGGTAAGTCATTCCAATATAAAAACAAAGAGAAAATGGTTACCCAATGTGCAAAGGGTCAAAATCGTGGAAAACGGCAAAGTAAGACGCGCATGGGTGTGTACTTCCTGCCTTAAGAAGGGACTGGTTCAGAGAGCTATTTAAAGGAATCGGTGGGGGATCACCGATTCCTCACCATTCTTAAATGCAACAACAAGTAAAATCCCCTTTTTAACCTCTATCTTTACTTTCTTGGCTGTGGCAACATTGCTTACCCCATATGGGAAACCTATCTCCATTATAGAATTATCCAGCTTATACCTTAGTCCCTCACCAGAAATTCCTTCCACTCTCTCCGTAAATGGGAGCAAAGAGAGGGTCGCCCCAATACTCATCTCCAGCTCCACACCTTTATCCAATAAAAAGATAGAAAGCTCGTGTGTATCTATGACAAACGGTATCCCAAACTCAAGTGACATAGAAAGCAAGTGTAGGTTTGCAAGGGTATGGTCTATCCTGTTCCCTATCGCACCCCATATAACAACCTCATCTACTCCATCATCTATAGCATACTCAAGCGCCAAACACGAGTCTGTCTTGTCCTTGTCGGTAGGGTATTTATTCACAATAACTCCTAACTCAAGATAATAACTCAGAATATCCTCCTCTATGGAGTCAAGGTCACCTACTATAACATCTGGCTTTAATCCTATCCTGTAAAGGTAGTTAGCCCCACCATCCGCAGCTACAAGGAGTTTATAATCGTGCTTTCCCCTATAGTAGTCAAGCCCATTCCAGGCTCCATTCAGAGCAACTACTCCCCTATTATAACGCATGATTGCTCTCTTCCAACATGGTTCTCAGTTTTTCCTCTTCTACAATCAGTTTTCTTGGCTTTGCACCATCTGCCTCTCCTATAATACCCATAGCCTCCATGTTATCCACCATTCGACTCGCCCTGTTATATCCTATGCCAAGCCGCCTCTGAAGATAGGAAGCAGATACCTTCTTGTTTTCAAGCAGTATCTCAAGTGCTTTAGTAAATAGTGGATCTGCGTCCACTACTTCCCGTAAATCTGCATCCACACCATTATTTGTCAAATTCATCAAGTCTCCCTGTGCTTCCTGAGGATAATTCTCCTTGAAGAATTTCATCATCTTCCTTATCTCTTTTTCACTGATGTAAGGGGACTGAACCCTCAAAGGTTTCGAGAGGTAAGGAGCAACAAAGAGCATGTCTCCCTTGCCAAGTAGCTTCTCTGCACCTGAGACGTCAAGGATAGTCCTTGAATCCGTCTGAGATGGAAGTGTAAAGGCTATTCTTGCAGGTATGTTTGCCTTTATCAACCCCGTAACCACATTTACAGAGGGCCTCTGCGTGGCCACCACGAGGTGTATTCCTGTAGCCCTTGCCATCTGAGCTATTCTGCATATAGAAGCCTCAACCTCTTTCGGGCTCGTCATCATAAGGTCTGCAAGCTCATCTATTATTATGACTACATAGGGTAATATCTCTCCTTCCTGCTCATTTGCAACATACTGGTTATACCCCTTTATATCTCTTACCCCCACACCAGAGAACATATCGTATCTTCTTTCCATCTCAGCTATCACCCACTTCAGCCCTTTAGATGCCTTCTTAGGATCCGTAATGACAGGCGCAAGCAAGTGGGGTAGTCCATTGTAAAGAGTAAGTTCTACCCTTTTGGGGTCAACCA
Organism: Synergistota bacterium; assembly: GCA_021161545.1. Lineage (GTDB taxonomy): Bacteria > Synergistota > JAGHAJ01 > JAGHAJ01 > JAGHAJ01 > JAGHAJ01. The sequence goes on from JAGHAJ010000176.1 coordinate 3,750, forward strand.
TTATAAACCTCACATCCCCTGGAGTCGATTTATATAGAAGACTAACTATAAGACTGTTTATATAGACGCTCTTACCTGAACCTGTAGAACCAGCTATAAGTAGATGAGGTAGTTCGTCCAATGACATCACAAGGGGCCTACCTCCCACATCCTCACCCAACGCAACAGTGAGTCTGGACGCAGAGGTAGAGAATGCCTTGCTGGATATGATAGAGCTCAGATAGACCACCCGTCTCCTTTTGTTAGGCACCTCTATACCAACAAAGGGCTTACCTGGTATAGGTGCCTCTATTCTTATGGAAGCTGCCGCCAGTGCAAGAGCTATCTCCCGATTAAGCCCCACTATTTTGCTCATCTTGGTGCCAGGGGACGGTTCAAGCTCATACCTCCTCACAGTAGGACCTACTTCCACCCTCTCCACTCTCGCCTCCACACCAAATTCAAGCAATGTCTCCTCAAGCTTTTTCTTCTCTTCCTGCCAATCCTCATCAAAATGGTCCTTCTCCTGCGGCCAAGACAAGAGCTCCATAGGGGGCAACATGTTCTCACCATAGACTGGGACAATCTTTTCTCCGGCAGGTTCCTCCTTATGCTCCTCAACATCTTCCTGAAACACTACCTGCTTTTTTCTCGTAGTCTTCCTCGTCTTCTTTTTCTTTTTCGTTCCTTTTTCATCGACAGCTACTTCCATTTCCTCAGGTTTTTCTGCCCTCTTAAGGCCCTTAAGCACACCAACCAGTGGAAAACCAAGAAATATAGATGAAATCAAAATCAAAACAACTAAGACAATTACTGTACCTGTTGTGCCAAACAATCTAAGGAAAAGAGATGTAAAAAGGTAACCTGCTACACCCCCACCCCCACCAACATGGGTAATAATATACCTGCTTGGCGGTGGAACTATAAGGGTAAACACCACCATGCCCGATACACTCATAAACACTATCCCCAACCATATCAAAGCAGTATTCTCTATGGGATAACCCCTAAGTTTATAATAACCATACAGGACCAAAAACGCCAGTAGGACATATATCCCACTGCCAAACATCATCCTGAGCCCTCCATTTATAAGAGAGCCAACTACACCCATTGGATAACCCAAGAGTGCAAAAAGAATAAAAGAGGAAATAGCTATTATGAGGATTCCATGTATTCTACTCTTCCATGTAGCATCCATGAGCAACTATATGGCAGTCCCTCCTACTGTAAGTTCTGGCACCAAAATGGTAGGTTGTGCATCAGTTACAGGAACACCCTGGCCATCTTTACCACAGGTGCCTATCTGGAAGTCCAGTTTCTTCCCTATGGCCTTTATACTCTTTAAAACCTCAGGACCATTACCCGCTATGGTAGCACCCTTTATCGGACCGCCAACTTTACCCCCTTTTATAGTATAGCCCTCCAGAACCTTAAAAACAAAATCACCAGTTGTAGGATTAACCTGTCCTCCCCCCATTTTCTTCACAAGGATACCTTCTTTTACCATGTCTACAATCTCATCGTCCTCCATGTTACCCGGTAAAAGGAACGTGTTCGTCATCCTTGGAATGGGATAAAATTTAAAGGATTCTCTCCTACCATTTCCCGTGAGTGGCCACCCTGTAATACGAGACATAAGCCTGTCCGTCATATAACCTTTCAAAATTCCGTCCTCTATAAGAATATTTCTCTTAGTTTTTACCCCTTCCCCATCAAAGTGGGAACTTCCCCACAATCCTTTCATAGTTCCATCATCTACAAGTGTAACAAGCTCGCTTGCAACCGTTTGACCAAGCCTATTTGCATATACAGAGGACTCCTTTACAACAATGTCTGCCTCAAGCCCATGCCCCACAGCTTCATGAACAATCGTCCCTCCAGCAGTAGCAGACATCACGACAGGCATCTTCCCCACAGGAGCAGGAGCTGCATCTAACATAAGTACTGCCCTCCTTAGAGCCTTAGCAGCAACATCCTTAGCAGATACATCATTAAAAAGCTCCCATCCACCAACTATACCTATTGCCTCCCTGCCGGTTTGCAACTCTTCATCCCTCTGAACAACCACATTCACAACAAACAGCACCCGTTTCTTTTCCTCCCTAACCCATAACCCATCACTATTTGCAATCTCTACTATAGCACTGGAATCCATAAGATTAACCGTAACCTGCCTAAGAAGCTTACCCTCACTCCATAGAAAGTTATCTATACCCCTCACAAGTTCAGTTTTGGCATCCATGGAAACACTATCCGGGTCCACGAGAAACCCCATCATCTCAGTATGGGGTTGAGGAGGTAATACTACTCTTTCCTTCTGCTCCTTAACACTACCAATGAGCTCCTTTGCAACACCCATAATAGCATGTTCGCTTATGTCTGATGTATGCGCATAGTACGTCCTTTCTCCCTTTATCAACCTAAGCCCTACCCCTATACCTTCACCCCTAATAGCTCTATACAACTTTCTGTCTTCCATACCAACCCTTGTACTGTGTCCCAATGAAAAGTACACTTCAACCCAATCACCATAAGGCAAAAGCAGGTCAATTACCTTCTCCCACAACTCTTTCATTCACATTCACCTTCTTTAACTCTATTCCTTCTTCTCTCAACGCACTTACAACAGCCATCACATCATCGACAAAGTCGGGTGCAACCATCACTCTTATTATTGCCATATCCTTATCTACTGTCTGGGTTATTGCTATACCCTCATAAGCCTCAAATATTATAGCAACATAAAATATGTGTTGTCTCTGTGTCTCGAAGAAGAGGTCTATCGTATCGATCCTATTTTCGGCGTTCATACTTTAACTTATACCTCAAATGCTCTTTATAGGTGGCACTAAAGTGATGCTTACCACCTTTCTGCAAAACAAAGTAGAGATATTTCGTCTTTGCTGGATTGACCGCAGCCTTTATGGAATCAATTCCAGGATTACATATTGGCGTTGGTGGAAGCCCATTATGTATATAGGTATTATAAGGGGAGTCCACCTTCAGGTCTTTCAGAGTAAGCCTCTGCTTATGTTTGGGCAAGACGTATTCAACCGTTGCACAGGATTCAAGCTTTCTGCCAATTCTCAACCTATTAAAAAACACGCTTGCCATTATAGGCTTTTCTTCAGGAAGGAGTGCTTCTTTTTCTATAATAGATGCTATAATCACCCTATCATATATCCCCCATCTACTATTTTTCACCTTTTGAAGCAACTTTCCTGCCTTCTTTTCAAACTGTCTCAGCATCATTTCAACAAGGTCTTTTGCAGAGAATCCTGCAGGAAAAAGGTAGGTATCAGGAAAGAGAAACCCCTCCAAACTGTTTCCACGTATGTACCTGTTAAATTCAAACTTAAAAAGGTTTTTATGAGCTACACAATACATAAAATCAACCGGTTTTATACCAAACTTGGAGAGTGCATTGGCTATCTGCAAAGCCGTTAGTCCTTCAGGAATGGATACCTTGTAAAGAGATACCCTTCCCTTTTCTAACACTTTCACTATATCCCACGCAGATAAACCTTTTTCAAACACGTACCCTCCTGCACGAATCCGTCTATCCACCTTTTCCTGCTTGATAAGGCTCAAAACGATGTTAGGGTATTTAGTTACCCCCTTCTTGTATAATATATCTACCACTCCATTTGCCCCCACACCATAGGGAATAGCCACAACTATCTTACCCCTTACAGGTGTGCGCAAACTCTGAGGAGAAAGATACGGATAAACAATCAAGATAACATAATACGCCAAAGACAATACTATAAAAAACACCCTCATTAAAAGATCAGCTCATCCCCCGGCTGCATTATCTTGCACTTAACAGACAGCGATTTTACTCCTTCTGCAAACTCATTGGGGTCTGCCTCTATAACAGGCCAAGTGTTGTAGTGCATAGGAACCACTACCTTCGGCCTTATAAAATCCGCTGCCTTTATAGCATCTTCCACATCCATAACAAAGTTGCCACCTATAGGCAAGAGGGCCACATCTATGTTCTCTTCCGCAAGGAGTTTCATATCCATGATAAGCCCTGTATCACCTGCATGGTAGAGCTTCCTACCATTTACCTCTATGACAAACCCTCCGGGATTGCCTCCATATACAATACCATTATCCGTAGATATGCTTGAAC
>JAGHAJ010000162.1 GCA_021161545.1 Synergistota bacterium
GGAACGATCCTCATACTACTCCTCCCTTCCCTGTTCTAAATTCACGCTGGGGTGGGCCTCACCCCAGCGTATATCACGAAAGGGGTAACTAAGATGAACTATCGAGAAATAGTTAAGGGTTTGTTTACAAGTCCAGCATCTACGTTTTACAGAATAAAAAATAGAAAAATTACTCTTACGGACATATTGTTCTCACTAGTAATAGTCTTAACCACAGGAAGCATAAACTTTCTCACTGTGATATACGTAAGAAATTACATATCTCTCAGCTTCGTTCTATATACCATAACAACCTCGATTGTAACATGGGCACTATTCTCCTGCACCATACACGTTATCTCGAATGCACTATCCCCGCAAAAGTACAGCAAATTATCTAACACACTTTTCGGTATCGGAATCTCCCGAGTACCAATGATAATTTTCGTCAGCCTATTCTTCCTAATATTTATAACTCATAGAATAAACATCGTATCTCCCGTATTTGTGATGATAAATATCATCACGACTTTATGGATGTTTTACCTCTATACTTCTTGCATAAGCAGTTTCTATCACATATCCATCATTAAAAGTATATTCTCTACGGTTGCGAGTTTTGCAACCGTATTGCTCATAACGACAATTACAAATAAACTCATAGGGTTAACTTCAATTCCAATATAAGAGGTGATTTACCAATGATGAAAGAGTATCAACTACCAATAGGCGACAAGAGTATCACATTTAAGTACGAAAGCAAAGACATAATAGACATACTCCAATCCAAGCCATTTCCCGAGGTAGAAAACGAAGAAGATATCGTAAAAAAAGCATTAGAAAAACCCACAGACTCTGCACCATTAAAGTCCATAGTCAGACCTAAAGACAAGGTGTGTATATTATTTAGCGATATGACAAGATTATGGGTAAGACACCACATATTCATGCCATTTATATTAGAAGAACTAAAGGCAGCAGGCGTAAAAGATGAAAACATGTGCGCAATATGTGGAAACGGAGACCACAGAGACAACACCGAAGAAGAGTTCAAACTTCTCCTTGGAGAAAAGCCCTACTCATTCTTAAAGGGAAGGATATACAACCACCATGCAAGAAGCGAAGAAGAAAATGTCCATCTGGGCGAAACCACATTTGGTACACCAGTTGAAATAAACAGACATATATTAGAGGCCGATAAGGTAATATTGACAGGAGGGATTGTACACCACTTCTTAGATGGGTTTGGTGGAGGGAAAAAGGCAATAATGCCAGGAGTGTCTTCAAGAAAATCGATAATGAAAAATCACAGCCTTGCACTTCATCCTATACCCGGCAAAGGTTTAGATCCAAATGTAGGAGCCGGTATAATGAGAGGAAATAGACTCAGTGAAGATTCTGTGGAAGTTGCAAGTTTCATAAATCCCGCATTTTTGGTGAATAGCGTAGTAACCACGAGCCATAAGATAGCATACATAGCAGCAGGCAATTACATAACAGCTCACGAAAAGGGTGCTGAGTTCTGCAATGAACACTACAGCGTCAAAATAGATACACTCGCAGACCTAACAATCATATCCTGCGGTGGTTATCCGGCAGACATAAACTTCTATCAGACATACAAGACACTCTACAACGCTGAACGCGCAACAAAACCAGGCGGAGTGATAATCCTACTTACTGAAAGCAGGGAAGGCATAGGTAACGATGATTTCTACAGCATGTTCAAGAATTACCCCAACAACGCCGAAAGAGAGAAAGCACTGAGGGAAAATTACACCATAGGTGGACATATGGCATTCCACGATGCACTAATGGCAGAAAAGTTCCATATATATGTGATGTCTGACTTACCAGACAATCAGATAAGAGAAGCCGGCATGATACCAATCAAAAGCATAGAAGAAGGCATATCTTACGCACAGGAAATTGTTGGGAAACATCCATCAACATACATCATTCCATATGGACATGAAGTATTTCCAATCTTAAAGTAAAAAACCTGGTGCGCCTGGCGGGATTTGAACCCGCGCCCTCTGGATCCGGAGTCCAGCGCTCTATCCACTGAGCTACAGGCGCACTTTATCTTCCTCAAAGAATATCTCTACCCTATCACCATCATGCAAAGGCGTTGTAAACTTTGCATCTTTATCGTTAACAAGCATCCTCAACCTACCACTTGCCTTTTTATCAATTTCTACATACTTCAGCACATAAGACAGGATAGGAGCTCCAACATGGTTTCCTATCTCTATTATATCACCATCTTCCACTACATCGTCCAAAGATGCTGAATGACCATTTATCCTTACTTCCCTACTACCATAAGGTATTTCAATATCTCGCCCATTTACTCTCACTCTGATAGAAGCAACCTCATTGTGGGCGTTAATAAGGTCCTTCACACGGTATATCTTCTTCTTTGCATTACTTAAAACAACTCTATCCCCATCCACTACAAAATCCTTTAAGCCAACCGGTCTCCCGTTTACCTCCATCTCCACCTCTACACCAGGTAGATAATGAACCTTACCATTGACAGCCACCCTTACTGTTTCTCCCTCTTCCCACCTTACCAATCTCAAAAGCTCTTCCATTCTCACTCTTCTCTGAACATTCAGCTTTGCCCTATCTTTCACAGCCTCTTTCATATCTACAGTTCTACCATCCATAAACACCACAGGCTGAACTTCATACGGAACATCATTAACATATATCGTCAAGGGCATCGCAATATCCTTCACAGCATCATATACAGTCACAATCGCGTTCCTACCTCTCCTTGCCTTCTTCAAACTGATCTTATCTCCGGGTCCAATTGGCGCATCAAGGCTAACCTCCTTACCATTTAACAATATCCTTGGAGGCGTACCCAGCTCCCCCTTGAATATCTTCACCCTCCCATTCACTTCCACCGTAATAGGTGCCCCATGTTTAACTTTTAAGGACTCCTCCTCGATACCTGCAGCAAGAAGTGCATCAACAACCTTTAACCTTGTAAGTGATAACAACCTGATAGGCTGCTTATCAACCCACACATCTATAAAACGAAATGCCTGCTTCTTCAAAGAGGTCAAAGCTATACCCACGGGGGTAACCATATCCGGCCCCCTTGCCTTTCCTGTAAGGTCTTTTACACTTACTATACTTTTTATATCGATAACCCTTACCCTATTCTCAGAAAGGCCTATGTTATCAGCAATTCTTCTATCAAGACCCGGGACCTGGCTGCCACCACCTATACATATAACAGCTGCTGGCACACCACCGTTAATTCTAACAATCTCATCTGCTATGAGTTTTGCCAACTTGCTAATCTCTCCCTCTATCTCTCTAAGTATCTCCGAACTCTTAAGGCAAAAACCATTACCTAAAATATCTTTGAATTCTATCTCTTCTGAATCCCCGAGCAATCTCTTCACCCTTTCTCCCTCTCTAAAATCCAGAAGATACCTTTCACACAACCTTTCTGTAATCTCATCTCC
>JAGHAJ010000123.1 GCA_021161545.1 Synergistota bacterium
AAGGCTCTTTTCATTCTATTGACATAATAGCTGTATTATGCTATATATAGTTCATAATAATTATATAGCGTAATTGTAAATTTCTTATTCAGAAAGGGGTGATTTTGTGGATGAAAATGCTCTCTCGATGGATACCCTTTACAGGATGATAAAAGAGGATATTATGCTCAGAAGAGTTAAAGGAGGGCAAAAGCTGAGGGAAAGAGAGCTTGCAGAACGATTTGGTGTTAGTATCACTCCTGTTAGAGAAGCCCTCACAAGGCTGGAGTATGAAGGATTGATAGTAAGGAACGGAAAGGCGAGGGTCGTTAGGACGTTGTCATGTGCGGAATTACAGCACTATTATAGTGTTAGGTTGCTATTGGAGCCAGAGGCGGTGTGCCTTGCAGCTGCAAATGCTACTGATGAAGATATAGAAGAGCTTTCTGACATGGTTGAAGACATGAAGGTGTATGCGAGGAGTGGAGATTTGCAGAACCTTGATAGAGTGAATAGAATGTTTGATGAACTCATATACACTATGGGTGGTAATCCTGTACTGAAGAGGTTTTTGATGGAAATTCTGGTTATTGTCTTTCCTTATAGAGTTATGGGCACGAGAGTGGAAACGAGGCTGAAAGAGACTGTTAGAGAGCACGAGGCGATTTTCAAAGCTATAGCTGGAAGGAAGCCTGCTGAGGCAAGACGTGCTGCAAGAAGACACATAAAGAATGCCTCTGAAGTGGTAATGCTGGTTATGAGAGAGTTTGAAGAGAAGGGGTTGTGAAAGATGAATCTGTTTAGATTAGTGAGAAGAGTAGTGGATGGGAGTACGAAGCTCTTCTATTATTTGAGTATGGCTGGTGTTTTATTTATTGCTATTGCTGTTTTTTACAATGTGATAATGCGATATCTTTTTAGGAATCCCACATACTGGTCTACCGAAGTTACTTCTGTGATGCTTGTGATACTTACATTTCTTGGTGCTGGGGAGATATTAAAGCAAGACCATCACATAAAGTTTAGTCTCATACTTGACAGGCTTTCCCCGAAGGGTAGAAGGGTCTTTGAGATTATAAATTCCATTTTAGGAGTTCTATTTTGTGTCATATTGGTTTGGCAGGGTGGAAGGGCGACTGAGATGGTTTATACAAATAACATGCGTATGCCTTCCCTCCTTGGAACGCCGCTTTCTATTCCGTATTTTTTCATAACACTGGGGGCGTTGACACTTGCGCTGCAGTTCTTTTTTAGGATAGTAGATGAGTTCTCTGTCTTGGGAAGGAGGTAGAACATGGATTTTAGTACAGCTCTTATAGTTGTAATAGCGCTACTGTTTATTATGATGGTACTTGGCGCACCAATATTCCTTTCACTCGGACTTTCTGGAATTGTTGGCATATTTTTGATAAGTGGTGTTAGGGGACTCTTTCAGCTTCCTGCTTCCCTTTTTGAGCAACTTGATAGTTTTACCCTTGTAGCCATACCATTGTTCATTCTGATGGGAGAGGTGATATTTATCATTGGCATAGGTAAGGATATATATAGTGCTTTTAGTAAGTGGTTGAACAGAGTTCCTGGAGGACTTGCAGTTGCGAGCATATATTCCTGTGCCCTTTTTGGTGCAATGAGCGGAGTCAGTATAGCAGGGGTGGCTACTATAGGAACTATGGCTATACCTGAGATGCTTGATAGAGGATATGCCAAGACCATATCTGCTGGGTCTGTAGCTGCCGCAGGTGCATTAGCAGTTCTGATACCTCCAAGTATATCTTTTATACTATATGGTGCTATATCTGGTGCTTCAGTTGGAAAACTGTTTATTGGTGGAATTGTGCCTGGGATAGTGCTTGCCACGATGATGGCAGGCTATGTGTTAATAAGAGTATTAATAAACCCTGCACTTGCTCCGAAAGAGTTTGCTGCAGTTTCCTTTAGAGAAAAGATGGCAACTTTGACGAGGTTGTGGCCGGTCTTGATACTGATAGTTATGGTACTGGGTACCATATATAGTGGTATAGCTACTCCTACAGAGGCAGGGGCAATAGGTGTTGCAGGTGCCTTTCTCATAGCAACCATTTATGGAAGGCTTACCCGTGAGGCGTTTTTTTCGTCCTTGGTGAAGGCGACCAGAGTGACTGTAGCTATATTGATAATACTGGCAGCTGCTTATACATTTAGTCAGTTTCTAAACCTGATAAGGCTGCCGGAAACAGTCGCTGTGTGGCTTACCGGTTTAGACATGCCGAAGTGGGGTATAATGCTCATCATAATGGCTGCTCTTATAGGTTTAGGATGTCTTATAGATGGTGCATCTCTCATAATTGTTACAACGCCCATACTTCTGCCTACGATTACAAAGCTGGGGTTTGACCCTTTGTGGTATGGGATCTTGCTCGTTCTTAATGTTGAGATAGCTGTCATAACTCCACCTGTGGGCTTGAATTTATACACACTAAAGAGTATAGCAGGTGACAGACTTACACTGGGTGAGATTATAAGGGGAACAGCACCTTTTATAGTGGTAGATGTGGCAGCACTTCTTTTGTTTATGTTTTTGCCAGAGCTTGCACTATGGTTGCCAAGCAAGATGTGAAAGGGAGGTGATAGTACATAGGGTGGTAGAGGAATTTTTTAGTTTGATTCGATATCAATTTAGTGGAGGTGGTAAGAGTGAGAAGTAGGTGGAAGAAAGTTATTGTTGGTTTAGTGGTGGTTGGTGTGCTTTCTCTGAGTGCAGCGATGGGGTTTGCTGGTGTGCTTAAGATAGTCATTGCAAGTCATGTTCCTCCAAAATACACGGATATATTCCCTCTTACTAAGGTATTTGTAGATGATATAAACAGTCTTGGTGCAGGGAAGGTAAAGATGCAATACTATCACTCGGGCACTCTTTTGAAAGTGAAACAGCTTATACCTGGTCTGATATCTGGAACGGCGGATATGATATTTCTGACCACATCGCACTGCACAGGTAGTTGGCCTATTATAGGTGGAGAATCCTTGCCATTTCTGTCTAATGGCGTGTATGACCTTGAGAGAAAATTCAAGATAGGTTCCCCTCTGTTTAACTTTGTCAACAAGGTGCTTGAGAAGAAGCATGGGATTATGATGCTTGCCAATGGATTGTTGCCTCTGGAACATATATGGACGAATAAACCCATCAGAGAGCCGTCAGACCTTAAGGGGCTTACCATAAGAGTGGGTGGAAAGGTAGAAGCTGAAGCTTTGGAGGCATTGGGGGCAAGTCCGGTTATGATGTCTTCTGCTGAGCTCTATGAGGCACTTCATAGGCACACTATCGATGGTGTTGTATCTTATCCAGGGACTATTCATGGTCGTTCACTTTACGAAGTCGTGAAGTATAACATAAACGTCCCTATAGGGGCTTACGGGTATGCTATTTGGATCAGGAAAAAGACGTGGGATTCTTTCCCAAAAGAGGTTCGTCACTTGATTTACGTGGCAGCCGTGAAGTATGATTATTTCTTCCTTGCAAATGCAAAGAAGGTGGAAAAAGAGAAATACTTGCCTGATTTTAATAAGGCAGGTATAAAGACTATCACACCGTCTGCTGCTGCCATGAAGGACTTCAAGGCTAAGGTAAAACCGGTCTGGGGCAATTGGGCTAAGAGTGTGGGTGAAGATGTGGGCAAGAAGTTTATAGAGCTGGCAACGGAATAAGATTAAAGGGCACCGAGTAGGTGCCCTCACTCTATGTATATGGAGGTGTGCATATGAAAGTTCCTTCTGATATAAGTAGTCTGGGTTGGCCTATAGTGGTTGTGATAGGTATTTTACTTTTTGTTATGCTTCTTATAGGATATATCTCTTATAAGAAGAGGGTAGGCTTAACCACAAGTGAGTTCTTTCTGGCGAGTAAGACTTTTGGATACCTTATGCTGGGCCTGAGCACGTTTGCCATCGCTTATAGCGGAAACTCATTTTTGGGTTATGTTGCGAAGAGCTACAGAGCTGGTATGATGTTTCTGGTCTTTCCTGCATTTATGGTGGCTTTTGTGCTTGGTATGATACTTATTGCACCCCCCCTTAATAACCTCACAGCTCATAGGGGATATGTCTCTCCAGGGGATTTCATAGATGATAGGTTCCACTCAAAGGGAATAACGCTTCTTGCAAGTTTGTTTATGCTGTGGGGTTTATTTGTGCAGTTTCTCGAGCAGTTTTTTGCTATGGGGTATTTGGGGCAGGTCTCCTCTGGTGGTGTGATTCCTTATACTGCAGTTATTATAGTCTTTGCTGTTGTAATGGTAGTTTACACTCTATTAGGTGGGTTTAGAGGCTCTACAATAGTTGCAGCTATTCAGGGTGGTATAATGGTGACATCTATTGCTTTTGTCATACTTATTATAATGCACTTTGGTGGCTTAACCCACGCGGTATCTGTTATTCAGAAAGTAGCGCCAAAGAAGCTGTTGCCTCCTCCGGGAAGAGTTGATGTAACGCTGCTCAGTATTATAGTCTTGGTCATGCTTGGTGCACCTGTGTATCCTCACATATTGCAACATCTCATGGCTGCAAAAGACCAGAGTAATC
>JAGHAJ010000263.1 GCA_021161545.1 Synergistota bacterium
GAGGTATATATCCAGGCATAAAAAGGACATCTCCCTTAGCTGTAGATATAACTGTCCTTAGAGGTACTACTGCTTTAGCAGAAGAAAGGTCTGCAAATCCCTCTGCCACCGCATCTATGGCTTCATCCATATGTACAAGAGATTTCAACTCATCCCTACCTATTACAAGCATCACTTATTACCTCCTCAAACAACAGCGGGTTCTACTATCAATTCTCCCCTCTCAAATCTCTTGTAGCTCAACATATCTATCGGGAGGTCAAGTTCCTCACTCAGTACCAGCTGTGACATAAGAACACCTGTTATTGGACTAAACATAAAACCGTGGCCGCTAAAACCAACTGCCATGTAGTACCCTTCTATTTCCTCTACCCCTCCAACTATAGGCTGAGCATCAGGTGTCATATTGTAGGAACCTGCCCACTGCCTTACAACTCTAAGGTCTCTTGTGGGCGGCAATAAATTAGAGAGCTTACGTGCCATTTCTTCTAAGAATACCCATGTGGAATTCACTCTATGTGTTTCCTCATGCTCTTCCGGTCCATATCCCATAATAAAACTACCGTGCGGTCTTTGCTGTATGTAAAAATTACCAGTAAACGAAATCAACATCGGCTCAGAAATCCTATTCACAGGTTCAGTTATTAATGCCTCGTGTCTCTCACTATAAGTAGGAATAGATATACCCGCCATAGCAGCGACCTCTTTAGACCACGGTCCAGCACAATTCACAACTACTGGAGTTGAAATTCCTCCTCTGTCAGTTATAACTCCCTTAACTTTTCCTCCTTCAACAATAATATCTTTCACTTCTGTATAAGTAAATATCTCAACACCAAGCCTTCTTGCAGCTTCTGCATAAGCAAATGTCGTTAAAAATGGGTCTCCATGTCCATCTCTATCATGAAATGTAAAACCCACTGCCCCATCAACATTAAGGATAGGAACTATCTCCTTTGCTTCATCTGCAGAGATCACCTTCGACTTTATACCAAGGCTATTTTGGAGTGCTACATTTTTTTTCAGTTGATCAAATTCACTCTCCTTGTATGCAATAACCAGATAACCTCCCTGGTGAAGTCCTATAGGCAATCCTAACTCTTCTTCAAGATGCTCGAATATTTCTATGGAGGCTATACCAAACTTACAGTTCATCTCAGTACCCCATTGTGCTCTTATTCCCGCTCCACATCTACCTGTGGAACCACTTGTAATATAGGATTTTTCGAGCACTACAACATTTTTGCACCCTCTTTTCGCAAGATTGTAGGCAACAGAACAACCTACAACCCCACCACCAATAACAACCACATCAGCCGTACGTTTAAAATCCATTCCTTTTCCCCCTTATATACAGGCAGGTTCAGGTATAAGTTTACCTGTCTTAAATCTATTGAAAGACAACACATCAACAGATATGAATGGCTCTTCGCCAATGATCAATTCGGACATAATCCTACCTATAGATGGAGCAAACTGCAAACCATGACCGCTCCACCCTACATCGAGATAGAATCCCTCCACCTCCTCTACAGGTCCTACTATAGATTGAGAATCTGGTGTAATATCGTAAGGTCCAGACCATTGTCTCACGACCCTTACATCTCTTAAGATTGGCATCTTCTTCAAGACTCTACGGCTCACTTCCTCCATAAATTGCCATGTCACACCAACATCATATCCCTTTTTCTCGTTGGGGTTATCCATACCTATGAGAAATCCACCTGTAGGTTCCTGTTTCCAATAACTGCCATCGTCTTGACAGAGTATCAAGGGTTTTATAATTCTATTAACGGGCTCTGTAACCATTATTTGGTGCCTTTCACTCACTACAGGGATATCCAACCCAACCATCTTCCCTATCTCTTTTCCCCAAGGACCAGCTGCATTGACAACCTTTCTTGTGGATATCTTACCCTTATCCGTAACCACTGCCTTTACTTTATCTTTTTCTATCTCTATATCAACGACCTTCGTATACGTATAAAACTTCACACCCAAGCGCTTTGCAGCTTCATAGTACGCAAAGGTAACACGGTGAGGATTAACATGTCCATCCTCCGCACACCAGCTCGCACCTAATACCCCTTCAACATCTAACAATGGAATGAGCTCTTTTATCTCATCAGGATTCAGAATCTTTGAAGGTATGCCAAGGCTACTTTGGAGCCTCACATTTTCTCTAAGCTGATTAAGCTGTCCTTCGGTGTATGCAAGCCACATATAACCACCCTGCTCAAGCTCAAGGTCGAAGTCAGTATCAAGTTCCTCTTTCATCCTGATGAAGCCCTTTATATTCTCCTTTGCAAGTCTGCAGTTTATCTCAGTACCAAACTGCTGTCTTATACCCGCTGCACTTCTACCCGTCCCTCCATAGGTAAGGTATTTCTGCTCCAAAACAACAACACCATGCATTCCTTTTGACGCAAGATGATAAGCAATAGAGCAACCATGAACTCCCCCACCAATGATGACAACCTCAGCAGAGACAGGCAGCACCTCTTAATCACTCTCCTCTGCGAGGAGCCCAACTTTTATAGGTTTGGAAGGAGGCCTATAAGTAGGGACAGGTATTTCATCTATCCTCTTCCCTGTTATCCTTGCAACCTCTCTTATTATAATATCCCTGCAAGTCTTACCTTGGCATGGCCCCATACCAGCTCTCGTTATTCTCTTTATCTCCTCAGGGTCCGTATAACCTCTCCGTATAACCTCTCTAATCTGCCCAAGCGTCACATCCTCACAACGACAAACAATGACATCATCATCAGTAAATTTCTCCATTTATCTCACCACCCTGACATGTCTTACATCAGCAATCATGTCCTTAGGGACATGAACTGTAACCACCTTCGTACCGTCTTTATGAGGCTCTATAACACTTCTCACCTCGCCTTTACCAACTACCTCACCTGCGCGATTAAGAAGCTCCACTTCTTCGCCCTTCTCAGGTACAGGATAAAACTCATAAGGCAATTTCAGTAACGCATCATCGCCATCACACGAAGCATCTACAACAAATATTGCTAATCCTGGGCATTTTGCAACACACAAAGTACAGCCCGTACACTTCTCCCAATCTATTTCTGGAAGGTCATTTATGTCCTTAAACTCCTTTATAGCCCCAAAGGGACACGAAGCATGGCACGGATCACACGGTATCTCTTGAATACACTCTACTACTGCCACTGGCCCCTTTTTCAGCACCTCCGGAGGTGGCATTACCCTGTTTACCTCTTCCATTGAAAACACACCAGTCCTTCTTAGGTGTTCACTGAGTTTTACCATTCAACCACAACCTCCTTAAGTCCAGACCTAATCTTCTCACTCAAAGGTCCCCTTCTCAGCTCTTCAAGGCTTGAAAGAGTATCTTCTCTATCTGCTTCCCAACCATCATATGCATACCCAAGATCGCTTGCAGCAATAAGTCCTGCAAGCTTACCCTCCAGCATTGCAGATGTAGCTTCTTCTATACCAGCCACATCTCCAGCCACAAATATATCCCGTCTAGACGTCCTCATGTATTTATCTCTGAGGACCACATTACCACCAAGCTGTGGCACATACTTCATCTTACAACCAGCCTGCCACAATAATTCTATTAGTGGAGAAAGCCCTACAGACAAGCATACCGTATCCACATTCAATATCCTCTTGGTAGAAGGTATAGGCTGCCACTTACTATCAAGTTTAACAATTGCAGCTGCTTCAACTGCATCTTTTCCATAAACTTCAAGTATCGTATGAGAAGTATATATAGGCACACCCAATCTTCTTATCTTAGATGCGTGGACAAGGTATCCTCCTATATAGGGCATTGCTTCTACTACAGTAGCAACTTCAACATTAGCCTGCATAAGCTGATAGCTTACAATAAGACCAATGTTTCCAGCCCCAACCATTAAAACCCTATCACCGGGTACGATCCCATAGACATTCATTAATGTCTGCACAGCACCTGCCCCGTACACACCAGGCAGATCGTTGTTCGGAAATGTAAGCATACGCTCAGAAGCCCCAGTTGCTATTATGACCCTCTCCGACTTTATCTTCATATACACATCCTCACCAGTCATAGCAGTAACTACACCGTCATCTTGATAGTAGCCAGTCGCCGTAGTATTGGAGACAACCTCTATCTTGTCCTTTAGCTTTTCTATGTCAGAGAGGAGCATCCCGGCAATCTTTATACCCCTTACTCCAGCAGACTGTCTGTGAGAACCAAAGAACTTATGTGTCTGCTTTACAAGCTGTCCCCCAAGCTTCAAACCATCATCCACTAGCAAAACTTTCGCTCCCATAGATGCAGCCGCTATAGCTGCAGACAATCCCGCCGGACCTCCACCTACAACCAACACTTCAGTTTTTCTCAATTAAATCACCTTTCCCTATCTGAGTTTGTACCCTCATACCCTCTCTTAAAGGAGTAACACACACCCTCACATTAGGCTTACCATCAACAACCATAAAGCAGGAAGAGCATTTTCCAATTGCACAGAAAAATCCTCTTGGCCTTCCGAGTTCCGCGCTCGTTCTGTATTTCTTGACTCCTGCTGCGTGGAGTGCTGCCGCTATTGTCTCTCCCTCATATCCCTCGAGTTCCTTCCCATCAAAATAAAACTTGACTTTCCTACCTCGTTGAAAGGTCAAAATGGGATGATGCTCCAGTCTACTACTCAAAACTATTACCCCCCTACGGTGATAAAAAATACATTTTTCACAAACTAAATAGTTATAAGCCTCACAATATAATTATTCGACAAAGAGAACAGAAATCCTTCTCATTGGAATATGTAGAAATTTTATAAACAGTACCCCCTATTTCGAAATCTTCTCTTCTGCAGCTGAAGCTCTGTAATACAAAGGCAAAATACTAAATGGGTCATCCAGTTTCTCTTTAAGCATGTGTGTATAAAACAGCTTTACAAGCGCGTCTGTCTTAGGAAACATCTTAAACACCACGATATTATAGGAATTAGAAGCACCCAACAGGATATTACTATCAGCTCTTCTCCTCTCGTCCAAGATAAATAAAATTTCACGATCCCTGTATTTTTGAGCTAAGAACTGTAGCCACTTCTTTAAGTTACATAAAGAAACATCCTCAACACGCTTAAGCCCATCTTTTACAGAATAAAGTGCAGTAAAATACTTCCCCGAAGCGGCTGAAATAAGTGGCGAAACAAGAAACGAGATACCTTCAAATTCACAAGCAATGGCATCCATAGTTACAATGCCTTTCACAAGCAAGTTACCCGCATATGACATAGACTTTGCAATTGAAAGTGCAATCCTTATACCAGTGAAAGATCCCGGTCCCACTCCTACTGCAATTCCTCCAAGGTCACTCTTGCCTATACCTGCTTCGCCGAGCAACTTGTCTATCAACAAGAATAGGTTTTCACCTTTTACAACCCCTCTATCCACATAGATACTTACTAAAGGCTTATTACCACAAGAAACACCTATACTGCTTATATTTGTCGATGTATCAATCGCAAGTACATAAATATTATCTCTCAAAGGCAACTTTCACCCTCCTCAAAAGTTCACAATCATCCCCATTGCAGCAAACCATTATTTCAATCATCCTCACGGTCATATCCAAATAAAAAAGACCAACTCTTACGTAAGATGATGAAATATAAGGAAGTATGCCTTCACCCCATTCCACTGCAACTATTCCAGTACCATCAAAGTAGTCCTCAATTACGTTGAAATCCTTTACTTCTATTCTGTAAAGGTCCAGATGATAAAGTTTTAGAGTGGGAGTTCCATACTCCCTTGCAAGTGTGAACGTAGGGCTTTTAACAGCATCACTTATACCCATACCCATAGCAATGCCCTTCACAAATGTAGTTTTACCAGCACCAAGTTCACCAGTTAGAAGGACAATATCAGATGATTTTAGGACTTTTCCCAGTTTTTCTCCCACAGTGATAGTTTCACTCTCACTACATGCTATCAGTTTCTTGTTCCAAACCATTACGTATCTTTCCTCTTGGAAAGATACCACTTCAAAACAAAAAACAGTATAACACCTACTCCAACTATGAAGAGAATGGAACTAAAAAAGAATCTTATCCCCACAAACTTAGCATGAGAAGGGGACATTATTAATACTACAACGAAGACAAGGGCTATATTTATTGCCATTATAAACATACTCTTTCTTCTTGCTCTATTTGTTTTTTCAAGCTCTTTCTTGAGGTCAAATCTATTGCGAACCCTCAACTAAACTCCCCTCAAGTCGTCCACTATCTTTCTTTTTTCCTCTTTTAAACTACCTATTTGTTTTACCACCTTAGCGGGTACACCTGCAACCACTACTCCCGAAGGAACATCCTTTACAACTACAGCACCAGCTCCTACAACCGACCCTTTACCAACTCTTACTCCTTCAAGTACAACTGCATTTGCTCCAATCAATACGCCATCTTCTATAACGACAGGAGTCGCGCTCGGGGGTTCTATAACACCTGCAATGACAGCACCAGCCCCCACATGCACCTTTTTGCCTATAATAACCCTCCCTCCAATCACAGCATTCATATCGATCATAGTTTCTTCGCCTATCTCAGCACCAACATTTATAACAGCTCCCATCATTATCACACAGTTTCTACCTATCTTTACTTTACCCCGTATTATTGCACCCGGTTCTATTCTTGCAGGTATGTCTTTATAGTCAAGCAAGGGCAATGCTGAATTTCTCGCAGAAATCTCAAACCAGTAATCTTCCACACGATTCTTGTTATCCTTGATAACACCCTGGATAGCTTCATAATCTCCCACTAAGAAGAAAAATCCATCTACCCCAAACAACTTAACACCTTCAGGAACCGTGTCTGGAGAGATACTACCGCTTATCCATGCCTTTGTTGGAGTTTTCTTTTTACTCTCTTTTATTAACCTTATCAGTTCTTCTGCATCACTCATCTACCCACACCCCTTTAAATATAAGTCTCGCTCCTCCCATAAGAGACAATTCTTGCACACCATCAGTTGTATACTTAATACCCACTTTCAAATTTCCCCCAGGATTTATAATTGTCACAGGAAATTTACACCTACCATAAACGTAAGACACATACGCAGAAGCAACTGCCCCTGTACCACACGACAAGGTTTCACCCTCCACTCCTCTTTCGTAAGTTTTAACCTTTATTGTATTACTATCTACATACTCAACAAAGTCAATATTAGCACCTTCAGGAAATTCCTTTCTATGCCTGAGCTCTCTACCCCGACCACCAACATCAACAACATCGACTTTCTCCACTGGAACTACATAGTGGGGTACCCCAACATCAACAAGCATACCATCACAATCCTTAAGAGGATTCCCCATTTCAACAACTCTCCCTATATTAAGCCCAATCAGTTCCCCCTCGAACCATACCCTTA
>JAGHAJ010000039.1 GCA_021161545.1 Synergistota bacterium
GTTTCTTAGCAGGAAGCATGAGAAATACTCATCAAGGAGGCTCAGATATTTTGGTGTTATACAAGAGGTGTTTGGGGAGTGAGAAAAAATGATAAAGCGGGGTGACACAAAAAACTTGACATTACCCCCTGCTGTACAGAGAAATTCAAGAGGTGATAATAGTGGGAGCATCGGAAGGCAAAATAAATCCAGAAAAACTTGTAGACCTTCCAGAATTACCCGGCGTTTATATAATGAAAGACTTCAACGATAATGTTATATACATTGGCAAGGCCAGAAATATCAGAAAAAGAGTAAGCTCATATTTTGTAAAGCACACAGAACTATCCATAAAACTGCAAAAACTAATACGGGAAGTTACAAATATAGAGTATAAAGTCGTTCGCTCCGAAAGCGAAGCACTAATATTAGAGGCAACACTCATAAGACACTATAAACCCAAATACAACACACTCTTAAAGTACGGCATAAGATATCCATATATACGCATAACGACAGAGGAAGCTTTTCCAAGGATAGTGATAACGAGGGTAAAATCAAACCCAAAGAGTCTCTACTTTGGTCCATATTCGAGTGTAAAAAAAATGAGGCATATGCTAAAAGTAATACAGAGGTACTTTCCATTAAGAAGCTGCAGCATAAAGCTGGAAGAGGGCAAAATCAAACGGAAAAGGCCTTGTCTGGACTTTTATCTTGGTAGATGCCCTGCTCCATGCACAGGTAATATCTCGCATGAAAACTACATGAAAATAGTGGAGGAATTAATTATGTTCCTAAAGGGAGACAGAAAAAGACTTATAGAAAAGCTGAGGGACCAAATGCACGAATATGCAAAAGAGCTAAGATTTGAAGAGGCTGCTTACATAAGAGACAAGATAAATGCAATAGCATCTACTCCAATCAACAACAAAGTATTAGAAAAAAGGGATAACTCTCAAGAAGAGATGGAAGAGTTGCGCAAAGCACTGAAACTGAAGAGAACACCAGAATTTATAGAGGGTATAGATATATCGAATTTGTTCGGTAATGAAGCAGTAGGCTCTGTTGTCACGTTTAGGATGGCAAGACCTTACAAAAAAGGCTACCGCAGGTATAAAATAAAAACCATAAATGGTATAAATGACTATAGCATGATAAAGGAAGTGGTATATAGAAGATACAAGAGGGCCATTAAAGATGGAGAAATAGTTCCAGATCTAGTTCTGATAGACGGAGGAAAGGGACAATTATCCTCTGCCATAGAGTCCTTGAATGAATTAAACTTAGAACTAAATGTTATCTCCCTTGCAAAGAAGGAGGAATTGATATTCACACCATATTCAAGCGAACCCATAAGGTTGCCAAAAGACTCTCATGCATTGCACCTATTACAGAGGGTGAGAGATGAAGCACACAGATTCGCTGTAAGCTATCACAGAAGATTGAGAGATAAAAAGATAAGAAAGTCCGCTCTGAACAGTATACAAGGAATAGGTAAAAAAAGAAAAGAAGCGCTTCTATTGCACTTTGGCTCCATTTCAAGGATAAAGAGTGCATCCATAGAAGAAATATTACAGGTAGATGGAATAGGAAAAGAACTTGCTAAGAGAATAAAAGAAACACTGAGGTAGGTAAATCTACCTCAGTGTAAAAGGGTCAAAAATACACCTGCTGCTGTTGCTGTACCAATAACTCCAGCAACGTTTGGCCCCATAGCGTGCATTAGCAAAAAGTTACCTGGGTCTTCCGCTTGCCCCATACGCTGAACTACCCTTGCAGCCATAGGTACGGCAGAAACACCTGCAGCCCCTATCATCGGATTTATCTTATGTTTCAAAAACAAATTCAAGATATGTGCAAATATTACCCCGCCTGCAGTGCTGAATATAAATGCCACAACACCAAGAGCCATTATCTCCAGTGTCTTTGCAGTCAAAAAGTGCTCTGCATCCATTGTCCCACCTACAGTAAGTCCGAGGAATATTGTAACAATATTTATAAGTTCATTTTGTGCTGTATTAGAAAGTCTATTAACGACTCCAGATTCTCTCATAAGGTTCCCAAGCATCAGAACACCAACTAGAGGAATACTGGCAGGTAAGATTAGACCGGTAACACCTGCTGCAATTATTGGGAACATGATCCTCTCCAGCTTGGAGACCGGTCTAAGCTGAAGCATCTTCATCTTTCGCTGCTTCTTCGTTGTTAAAAGCTTTATAACTGGTGGTTGGATAAGCGGAACCAACGACATATAAGTATAAGCAGCCACTGCTATAGGTCCAAGTATCTGAGGAGCCATCTTAACTGCAAGGTATATAGAGGTAGGTCCATCTGCCCCACCAATAATTCCAATGGCTGAGCCCTCCTTTATAGTAAAACCTATGAGCACAGCACCCACCAGCGCAACAAACACGCCAAGCTGCGCAGCAGCTCCAAGTATAAATGTCAACGGATTGGCAAGCAGTGGTCCAAAATCTGTCATAGCACCAACGCCCATAAATATCAGAATAGGATATATCTCATGTTGCGTCCCAAACATTAGGTAGTGCAAGAACCCATCATGTCCCATAAGCCCACCCAAGGGTAGGTTCACTAACAAACAACCTGCACCTATAGGGAGCAAAAGAAGAGGTTCCCACTTCTTGTATATGGCAAACCACAGGAGCAACCCCCCAACTCCCAGCATTACTACATTGCCCAGTGTAAGATTGGCAAAACCAGAGTTTTGAACCAACGACAACAACCTGTGTGTTATTACCATACAGGGCACCCCCCTATTAGCCAATAACTACCATGAGGTCGCCTGTATTCACAGTTCCCCCGGCAGAAACTGAGACCTGCTTTATAGTCCCCGAAATAGGTGCAAGAATCTCATTTTCCATCTTCATAGCTTCCAATATCAGTAGCAAATCCCCTTCCTTCACCCTGTCTCCTTCTTTCACGGAAACACTTAACACTTTGCCCGGCATAGGAGCCGAAACTACAGTCCCTCCTGCTGCACTCTTTGGAGCTTCGCTAATAGGTGCAGCTGGAGACACTTTTTCTTCTACTTTCTTCGGCTCTAGAGCAGATACTTTGGGTTCAGAGACAGAGACAGGTTCTGAAGCAGTTACCTTAGCACTGCCAGAAGCTCCACCAATTTCTTCGACCTCAACTTCGTATGTCTTCCCATTAACGGTAACTCTAAACTTTTTCATCCCTTCCTACAACCCCCTTTATAACGGTATCCAGTCTAATCTTCTTCTATACCTACAGCCTCTCTCCTTGCTGTGAGTTTCCAAAGGCTAACAATCTTAGAAGGTGTTACACGCTTGACCTTAAAGGTCTGTGGCATATGACCTATGTATGAGGTTATTGCTGCCATAATAACAGCAATAACCTCCTCGTCCTCCTCTGCCTCTTTAGCTACAGTAGAAGCAGAGGGCGGTTTGGTAGTTATCTCTACCATTTCCGGTTTCTTTTTTCTTCCTGCGAACACAAATTTGAAGGAATACATAATCAATGCTAATATGCTAAGTATGACGAACACAAGGCCAAAATCGATAATCGAAACGATAATAGAACCCTCAACACCCGTCAGTTGATGCATCCAATCACCCCTTATGCAGGGATAATCCCATGTTTCTTCTTGGGAAGTTTATCTCTCTTCGTTTCCAGCATATGCAAAGCGCTTATAATCATAGGACGGCTCTCCTCAGGCAAGATTACCTTATCAACAAACCCTCTTTTGGCAGCTACATAAGGATTTGCAAACCTTTCACGATACTCTGCTATCTTTTCCTGTCTGACTTTTTCACTGTCTTCCGCTGCAGCAATTTCCTTTCTAAATATGATATTGGCTGCACCTTCGGCTCCCATAACAGCAATTTCCGCCTGCGGCCACGCAAGCACCACGTCTGCTCCCATATCCTTACTACACATCCCAAGATACGCTCCCCCGTATGCTTTTCTCAATATAAGAGTGATTTTCGGAACGGTTGCCTCTGCATAAGCATAAAGCATCTTGGCACCATGCCTTATAATACCTCCATGTTCCTGCGCAACACCCGGCAGATAACCAGGCACATCCACAATACTAAGTATAGGAATATTGTATGCGTCGCATATCCTGATGAACCTCGATGCCTTATCAGAACAATCTATATCAAGAACTCCTGCTAAATGCTTTGGCTGGTTGGCTATAATACCTATACTCATACCATCCATTCTTGCAAAACCAACAACCATATTCTGTGCATAGTACTTATGCACCTCGAAGAAGTCTCCATCATCAACAATGTGCTTGATAACGTCTCTTACATCGTATGGTTTGTTTGGGTGCGTGGGAACAATACCTCTCAACTCCATATCCATCCTGTTAGGATCATCGCTGCTCTGAATTGTCGGAGGATCCTCCAAATTATTTTGGGGCAAATAGCTCAGTAGCTTTCTAACATCTTGATAACAATCTTCCTCGCTATCTTCTGCAAAGTGCGCCACTCCGCTCTTTGCATTATGTGCCATAGCACCACCCAGTTCCTCAGAACTAACCTCTTCTCCCGTAACAGCTTTTATAACCTGAGGACCTGTTATGTGCATAATTCCTATTTTCTTAACCATGAATATGAAGTCCATCAACGCTGGAGAGTACACTGCACCACCAGCAGTTGGTCCAACTACTATGGAAATTTGGGGTACAACACCTGAAGCTCTCGTGTTCCTGAAAAAGATGTTACCATACCCGCTCAGAGAGTCTACACCTTCCTGTATACGTGCACCACCAGAATCATTTATGCCAATAATAGGTGCACCTACTTCCATTGCCATATCCATCACTTTGCACATCTTCTTGGCATGCATCTCACCCAACGAGCCACCCCTTACAGTAAAATCCTGAGAATACACAAAAACAAGCCTACCATTTATGGTTCCATACCCTGTTACTACTCCATCAGCAGGAAGATAAACCTTTTCCATACCAAACTCTGTGCACCTGTGCTCAACGAACCTATCAATCTCAACAAAGCTCCCCTCATCAAGTAAGAGTTCGATACGCTCACGAGCAGTAAGCTTCCCTTTTGCATGTTGCTTCTCTACCGCTTTCTCCCCACCCATCGCCAGAACTCTTTTCCTCTTTTCCTCTAATTCCCTTACCAGCTGATCCATGGCCTTCACACTCATCTTACTCTGTCAACTCCCTTCACTAAGAATTACCTTTCACAGAGCTCAAGCAATATACCGTTAGAAGATTTTGGATGCACAAAAGCTATTTTTGCACCTCCTGCACCGGGTCTTGGTTTCTCGTCTATAAGCCTCACACCTTTTTCCTTCAACTCATTTAGGGCATCCTCTAAGTTATCCACCCTAAGAGCTATATGATGCAATCCTTGCCCCCTTTTAGCAATAAACTTACCAATAGGACCTTCTGGATCCGTAGATTCAAGAAGTTCAAGTTCACTTTCACCAATGGGAAGAAAGGCCATCTTTACCTTTTGAGATGCTACCTCCTCAATACCCGTACATTTTATTCCCAACATCTCTTCATAGAATTTCAGTGCTTCCTGTATACTCTCCACTGCAATACCTATATGGTCTATCTTCTTAACATTCATCTGTAACACCCTCCTTCTTTCTAAGAATGGTATTCAATATCTCATCAGCCACAGCATAGTTAGACATCTCCTTACGCA
>JAGHAJ010000025.1 GCA_021161545.1 Synergistota bacterium
ATGGCTCTTTTAAGGATATGCTTAATAGGATAGTTTTGTTCGTTGTCAACGTGATGGGATGGTTTTATACATTGAGTATAGGTTCATGGTTAGGAGTAGGTGTTGGTATACTGTTTGCTGTGTTTATGAAGCCTAAGAAGAGAATGATACTTGCTTTCATTATTGCTGTTGTTGGAATTAGCCTTCTTGCGAGTCCCTCTGCGAATCAGAGATTTCATACTTTTTGGAGGATGTTAAAGGGTGAAATAAACCCTATAGACATGGAGCGGGTGTATGCTTGGCAAAGTATTGTGAGGATGCTGAAAGATAGACCCGTTTTTGGAGTAGGAGTGGAAAACTTTGATATAGCGTATCCGCAATACAAGATGCCGAAAGCTCATCTTTACATGTTGGAGGCACATAACCTTTATCTTCATTTAGCTGCATGCACAGGCTGGATTGGCTTAGGAATATTTCTGGTATTGTGGGTATGGATATTCAGAGACGGCGTCTTGCTCTTCAATAGAACGCGGGATAGCGATATTAAGCGGTGGACCCTGGGGTTGCTAATGATGTGGGTGGTGATAAATGTGCATGGTATGGTAACATACAGTTTTTATGACAGGCAGGTTGCAACTCTTATATGGAGCTTCCTTGCACTTTTAGAAGTTCTTGGAGAGGTTGATAGGGGTGATAAAAAGGCACGGATGGGGTAGTAAGATGTAGTGTCTTTTGCGGGGTCTTTGTCTGGTTATTCCTGTTTGCAAGAGTATTATGTGCTCAGCCCTCCTCTATAGACCTTGGTTCGTTTTTTCCACCTGTCGGTAGTCAGGGTAACCAAGAAAGTTCTGTTGGATGGGCTGTGGGTTACTATGCTATGGGGTTTTATGAGAAGAAATTATATGGATGGGATAACTCTTTGCCTGAAAGGCAATTTAGTCCTGCATTTATCTACAACCAGCTGAGTGGAGGTGTAATGGACAAAGGTGGGAGAATAGAAGATGCGCTTAAACTTGTGACCCAAGAAGGATGCGCTGTTATGTCTGTTATGCCATATAAGGAAGACGATTGCTCAGCTTTGCCTTCTATTGAGCAGTATATAAATGCGATGTTTTATAGGGTGGATCAGTATGTGCAGATTTTTCCTCGAGGTGTGTCTCATCCTCTTAGCGATGCAGTTGTGAATACCATAAAGGGCATACTTGCTGGAGGGGATGTTGTAATAGTGGAGATACCAGTGTTTAACAGCTTTAGGTATCCCAGTAAGTCAGCATGGGATTACAGAAATGGTAAACCATATTTTTACAATCCCAAAGGTGGTGGTGCGCTTTCATATCAAGTTATTTGTATAATGGGGTATGATGATGACATTGGGGGCTTTTTGATAAGAAACTCTTGGGGCACAGATTGGGCAACGGATGGGGATGCTTATATATCCTATGATTTCTTCAAAGAGTATGCGCTTGAGGCTTGGAGAATTGTTGCCTTTTCAAATCACAATGTTGAAGATTATATAACATTTAGGGTTGATTGCCCTCGCAGGAGAAGTATAAGTGTGTGGTTTGGCAATGAAATTGGTAGAGAAAGGCAGATTTTTGGATATCTATCTGCAGATGCAACCGATGGTAGAAGTGGTATAGAGATGGCTGTTGATGTTACAGATGACCTGAAGGACTCTCCGAGCACTAAAAGGTGGTACTTGAGAGTTCTTAATAACTCAGGTGATGGAACAGATGCTACAATAGATCGTTTTTCTTTGCATGTAAATAGTGATGAATATCACTCTCTTGATGTTCCCGCGTCTATTCCAGATGATAGTGAAAAGAAGGTTTATGTGGAGTTACCGGAAGAGTGGAATATTTACATTGATTCTTCTTGTTATGAGGGAGTAGCTCCTTTAAAGGTTGATTTGGCAGTGTGTGGTAATTATGATGAGAATGAAGTGTCCAGTTATTTGTGGGATTTTGATGGTGATGGCAAAGTTGATACTGTTACTGAGACACCTTCTGTGACCTGGACATACAGGAATAAGGGTAGGTATTGTCCTTGCGTGATTCTCACTCTATTGTCAGGTGAGACAGAGGAAGCTACTTGTAGAAAGGAGATAGTAGTAGAAGCTGAGAGTGGTGGGGATGCAAAACCCCATAAGCCGTCAATTGTATATCCACTTTCGGGCACTTTAGTTTCTTGGGACACTGAGGTGAAATCGTCTTGCTTTTCTTCAGATTGCAATACTACCCATAAGATGTCCCATTGGATATTTGAAGTAAATGGGGTAAGGGTTTTTGACAGGTTAGTGAAATGCAGGGCTTTTCTTGAATCCTTACCACTTGTATTTGTGGGAATAAAACCTTTGGATAGATGTGATGTGAGAGTAAGATACCTTGATGATAGGAATAACTGGTCTCATTGGTCTGATGTAGTGGGTTTTTCGATTGCGGATTTTGAGGATTTTGATAGAGATGGTGTACCTGATTCTTGCGAGTACAGGGGATATGTGGATCTTAATAGAAATGGGGTTGATGATAGAAGTGAAGGATATAAGATTGTAACCCTGGATGGAGGTCCTGTTGGTATTAGAGCAAAAAGGGGTTGTATTGATGCAGTATATGTTAAAGATGTAAGTGATGTTTCTCTGCTTTTGATGGTTGTATCTAACATTGAAGGTGATAGGGCAAGTATAACTTTCCTGACTTCTTCTCAAATAGGGATTGTTGACCCTTTCGAAGAAGTCGTTCAGAGCAAATCTGTCAGGGCAGTGGGTAGTTTTGAAATTCTGGATGGAGGTATGTATGATGTAGATGGAGCAAAAAATGGAAGAATTGTAGTATGTCTAAAGACATTAGGAAAGGGGCTTGCTGTTAGCGGAGGAGGTTGCAGTATATGTCCAGCGAATATTGATATTGGTATACCCCTTTTAATAGGTGTGGTATTGCTTTCTTATGCTGTAAGAAGATTGTTACGGACTGTTAGAAAGGAGTAGTTTTGTGCTGTTTCATTTGTTTGAACTTAGCAGATGGGAGGATGTATATGGGTGCCTCTGTATAACCTCGCTACAACCTCCGCTTACTTGACTTGGGTTTCTTTTAATGTATAATTAAATTGAAATATTCTAACTTACCTTAAGGGGGGAAAGTTATGGGTAGGATTCATAGGGTAGGATGGGTAGTTATATTGTTCTTCCTGTTAATGGTGCAACCTGCCTTCTCTGCTCATTCGGCGTTTTCGCCTTTGTTAGGACAGGAAGTACTAACCGGTATAGGTAATATCAGTGTTATAAGGGTGAGTATCGATGCAAATATTAATGCGGTAGGTACAGTACATACGAAGATGGTATTGAAATTTCCGACTACTTCCGTGTATCTACTTGCTAAAAGGATATATCCGAGCCCGTATGTGATGTTAAGGGACCTTTTGATACAGAACGCTGATACTATTGTCAAGAATGCTGATGTTAAGTATAGGGATAGTGATAGATCAATAGTAATGGAGGCAGACATTGTTGGACAGGTGGTGAATAAGCAAGGGGTATGGGAGTTCTATGTTGGTAAAGATGCGGATCTCATATGGCGTAATAATGAAATAGCTATCTTTGCGATGATAAGCTACTCACGGAGTAATGCAGTGGTAAGTTATCTTAAGGTTAGGCTTCCAGATAGGGCTTATGATATATCCTATGACGATACGGATAGGGTATTGACCTATAATATGCCCAGGGAAAAGGTACCTTCTCAGATAGTAACGAGTGTTCGTACCAAGCTAACAGTAAAGCCCAGAGTAATGTCTGCTACCTATAAGATTTATGGGGACCCTGAGTTTCATGATGGTTACTATTGGGTAGCTCGATCAGAAGTCGTTAATACTGGTAATAGTAACATATATAATCTAACTATAAGGTATAAAATGGAAGGGTATTGTAATTGGTCAGAGCCTCATACTTACCATGTTGTAGTTCCAGGGGAAACTTTGGTAGATCTTTACTATCCAGTAATACCTTCTAAGGTAACCAAACTCATGACAAGGACACCTACAATGGTGGAGATGAAGTACACATATAAGGATGAAAAGGGGCAGCTACACACAGGTTACAGACACAAGAGATTGCATATACTTGGCATAAACCAGTTTGAGTTTTCCAATATCCCTATAGAGGAACGTACGGGAAGTTGGATGGATAGCTTTTCTAATATGCCTCTACTTGCTGCATGGGTCACACACTTAGACCCTGTGGTGAAGAAGTTTGCCGGTATGGCATCACAGTTGGCTGGAGGAGTAGTTACATCTTCAAGGAACAAGGATGCTATAAAGTTCTGCAATGCGGTATACGATTTGATGAGGGGGAACAACATGGTGTATCAGACTCCATCTTCTACATTCCTTACGGAATATGTCCCGGAGCAAGACGTAAAATACCCCCGTGATACATTGAGAGATAAAGGTGGTACATGTGTGGACCTCTCTATACTATATGCGGCAACATGTGAGACTGAAGGATTAAGAACTTTGTTAATTTCAATTCCTGGACATGTCTTTCCCGTTATAATACTCCCTGAGGGAGGAATCCTACCGGTTGAAGTTACAGCTATAAGTGGGGCAGCACTGAATAAACCCTCGGTTAAGTCGTTTTCTTTTGCTGTTGCTGTTAAGGTTGCACAAAAAGAGATCAGGCGTTTAAGACAGGGGCTTTATTATGTAGTTGATGTTGAGAAGATGTGGCGCGAAGGAGTTGTGAGTCCTGAGCTACCACCACTGGATTCAGACGTATTGCAGAAATGGGGTTATAAACTTGTGTCTCCCAAGAAGGGAAGGGAGATGAAAGAGAGCAAAACATCTCCTCGCGCAAATGCTGCTGGTATAACAGGGGTATGGCAAGGTGTGGGTAGAAATACCTCTGGTGGCGCTTCAAGAATAACTATGAAATTAAGGCAGGTTGGGAACAATGTTACAGGTAGTTGTATCCTCACTCCTGGTGGTAGTGGGACAGTGAAAGGAATTGTGCAAGGTAGTAGGGTTAAATTAGTTGCATACTTTATGGGAGTAAATGGCAGTTTCCAGATAGTGTTTGAGGGGACTATAAAAGGAAGAACTATAGTTGGCCGGTGGTATTCACCAGGTTCAAGTGTTAATGGTACCTTTAGTCTTCAAAGGGGATGACCTTTAAGGTCTTCCCTTTTTTCTCTTGTTTTTGCCCCTTTTAGATGGTAAAATCCTTCCACGGAGGTGATATTGAATGGATCTTAATAAATATACACTTAAAGCACAGGAAGCAGTTTCAGATGCACAAAAGGAAGCAGTTACAAGACAGCATCAAGCAATAGATGTGTTTCATCTTGCTCTGGCCTTGGTGCATCAGAGAGATGGTATAGTAAGGAGAACCCTTGAGTCCATGGAGGCGGATGTAGCCTCTTTGGAAGGAGAGCTGGAACGAAAATTGTCTTCTTTACCTGCGGTTTCGGGAGCCCTCGCAGGTAATTATATTACGCCTGCACTTCAGAATGTCCTCATAAAAGCAGAAGAAATTGCAAAAGGGATGAAGGATGAGTATGTCAGTACCGAGCATCTCTTTATGTCTTTGTTTGAGGACTCTGGTATTCAGCCTTTTTTCAAGAGAGCGGGGGTAACAAGGGATGGCTTTATGAAAGCGCTTGCTAAAATAAGGGGGAGTAAGAGGGTAACAGATGATAGCCCGGAAAGTAAGATGCAAGCTCTGGAGAAATATAGTACGGATTTAACAGATATGGCAAGGAAGGGAAAGCTTGACCCTGTGATAGGTAGGGATGAGGAAATAAGGAGGGTTATACAAGTTCTTTCTCGGAGGACAAAGAATAATCCTGTCCTTATAGGTCCTGCTGGCGTGGGGAAGACTGCTATAGTGGAAGGGTTGGCGCAGAGGGTAACTGCTGGAGACTGCCCCGACTCGCTTAAGGATAAACGCATAGTCTCATTGGATATGGGGGCTCTCCTCGCGGGAGCGAAGTTTAGAGGAGAATTTGAAGAAAGACTTAAAGCCGTAGTCAAAGAGGTGAAAGAATCTGAAGGTGATGTTATCCTTTTTATAGATGAGATTCATACGCTTGTAGGTGCTGGAGCGGCAGAAGGTGCTATTGATGCGGCTAATATATTGAAACCAGCGCTTGCTAGGGGAGAAATTAGATGTATAGGTGCAACTACAGTTAATGAGTATAGAAAGCATATAGAGAAGGACCCTGCACTTGAGAGAAGGTTTACCCCGGTGTGGGTCAGAGAACCTACCGTTGAGGAAACTATATCGATACTGAGAGGTTTAAAGGAGAGATATGAGATACACCATGGTGTCAGAATAAGCGATGATGCCCTTGTTGCTGCTGCTGTGCTTTCTAACAGATATTTGACAGAAAGGTTTTTGCCGGACAAGGCAATAGACCTTGTGGATGAAGCTGCTTCCAGATTGAAGATGGAGCTTGACAGTATGCCTGTCGAACTCGATGAGCTCCAGAGGAAGATAAGACAGTTAAAGATAGAAAACCA
>JAGHAJ010000014.1 GCA_021161545.1 Synergistota bacterium
GGGGGGGAAATTAGATGGCAAAGGTGAGAGTAAATGAAGATGAAAGTATAGATGATGCTCTTAGACGTTTCAAGCGGGAGTGTCAGCGGACAGGTGTCCTCAAGGAGGTAAGGAAGAGATCTTTTTATGAAAAACCAAGTGATAGGCGTAAAAGGAAGATGGCAGCAGCTCGCAGGAAGACTCACAGAAAGAGGTGAGTGTGGTGGGGGTAAAGGAGCGTATTCTTGCTGACCTGAAAGAGGCTATGAAATTGAGGGATGAAGTGCGTCTTTCGGTCCTGCGGATGCTTTTGTCTGATATCAAGAATGAGGAGGTAAGTGGTAGCGAGAGGCGAGAACTGGCTGATAATGAGGTGATTTCTGTTCTCAGACGGGCCATAAAGAAGAGAAAGGAAGCTGCTGAGCAGTTTAGGAAGGGTGGCAGAGGGGAAATGGCAGAGAAGGAAGAAAAGGAGATAGAGTATATAGAAAAGTATCTTCCACCTTCTCTTTCTGGCGAGGAGCTGAGAGTCATCATTCAGGGGGCAATTACAGAGTTAGGTGCTAATAGCATTAAGGATATGGGTAAGGTTATGAAGTTTGTAATGGATAAGGTGAATGGAAGAACTGATGGTAAAGCAGTTAGTGAGATGCTGAAACAGATGCTTTCTGGAGCCCCTTGAGAAAGGGGCTCTTTTGCTATGAGGGTATTGGTGAGTGCGTGCCTGCTTGGAGAGAGATGTAGGTATGATGGTGCATTGAAAGATGACATTTCTGAAACACTGCAGTTGTTGGGATTAACCCCTGTTGCTGTTTGCCCTGAGGTTTTGGGAGGTCTTGCTGTGCCACGACCTCCATCTGAAATCAGGAACGGGAGTGGGAGAGATGTGTGGTTGTTTTCTGCTGCAGTTATAAATAAAGAAGGTAGGGATGTTACTAATGAGTTTATGCTCGGTGCAGTTAAGACACTTTCTGTTGCTATGAAGCAGAATATAAAGTTTGCTGTGCTGAAGTCAAAAAGTCCGTCGTGTGGGGTTCACGAGATATATAGTGGTGATTTTAGTGGTCGTCTTGTTGAGGGAATGGGAGTTTGTGCCTACCTTCTTTGTGCAAATGGTATCGTGGTTATGGATGAAAAAGATTTAAAAAACAAGATAAAGTGAGATAAAGGCAATTTATACAAGTGTATTTTCCTTTAACAAATTATAATCCTCGTTAAATCGCTTTTATCAGACTTTACAATTATCAGCTTTCTGAGTAAAATTGCAGTGAAAGTCAGGGAAGGTCAAAAGGTAAAATAACATCAAATTAAAGGAGGGATGAAAGATGGCACGTTGGCTCGCAGAGAGGTTTCCTGAAAGGAAGTCTTCTATAGAAAGGATGAGGGGTGAGCTTGATAGGTGGTTTGACAACTTTATAGAGGGGTTCTTTAGCGATTGGGGTCTTACACCTACCACTACGGCGTGGTCACCCAGAGTAGAGATGTTTGACAAAGGTGATAGCATAGTGGTAAATGCAGAGTTGCCGGGTATTGACCCTAAGGATGTAGATATCAAGGTAACATCTGATGCAGTAACTATTAGAGGGGAAACTAAAAGAGAGGAAGAAGTGAAAGATGAAGATTACTACCGTTGCGAGAGGTTCTATGGGACATTTACAAGGACTATACCTCTTCCTGTGAATATTGATACGGGTAAGGTGAAGGCAAGCTATAAGAAAGGCATCCTTAAACTCACACTTCCAAAGGTAGAGGAAGAAAAGGAAAAGAGTGTAAAGATCGAAGTAGAGGAGGAAAAGTAGGGCACCTTCGGGTGTCCTACTTTTTATTTATGGGTCTTTTGGGTGCTCACATGTCGATAGCTGGCTCCATTGTTCTCTCCATTAAAAGAGGAAAATTATTGGGGTGTGAGGCTATCCAGATATTTACCAAAAACCAACTACAATGGAAGGCGCCTCCACTTTTCGAAGAGGATGTAGATAATTTTAAAGGGCAGAAGAGACACAGTAGTATTCGCAAAATTATAGCGCACAGCTCTTACCTTATAAATCTTGCCAGTCCTGAGGAGGAAAAGTATGTTCGTTCTATTTCTTCTATGGTAGATGAGCTGGAGAGGGCAGATGCACTTGGCATACCTTATGTGGTTCTACATCCAGGTGCTCACATGGGTAAAGGAGAGGCCTTTGGGTTGGATAGGATTGTAAGCGGTATAAATGTTGTTTTAAGGGAGACATCAGGGCTCTCCTCGGGAATACTGCTGGAGACAACTGCTGGACAGGGTAGTAATCTTGGATATGCATTTCAACAAATAGGCTATATACTACAGAGAGTGGTGTTCCCTGAGAGAGTTGGCGTATGTTTTGATACCTGCCATGTGTTTGCTGCAGGTTATGATTTTTCTACCGAAGAAGGATATTATAATGTATGGGATGAGTTTGATAGGATTATAGGAATAGAGAAACTTAAGGCAATTCACCTCAATGATTCTGTATTTCCGGTTGGAAGTAGAAAGGATAGGCATACCCACATAGGTCAGGGATGCATAGGCTTGACTGCATTTTCTCTTCTGGTCAATGACCTGAGGTTCGAAGATATACCAATGATATTGGAGACACCAAAGGATGGAGATATGGATGCAAGAAATCTTGCTCTCTTGAAAGGCTTCCGAAAAGAGCGGAGCAGAAGCAGAGCAGGTTTGGTATAATACAAAAAATAGACTT
Source organism: Synergistota bacterium (assembly GCA_021161545.1). Taxonomy (GTDB): domain Bacteria; phylum Synergistota; class JAGHAJ01; order JAGHAJ01; family JAGHAJ01; genus JAGHAJ01. The sequence goes on from JAGHAJ010000014.1 coordinate 2,697, forward strand.
CAAATTAGGGGGTAGTGATCATGGACCAGAAGAGTGTTATTATTGATGACAAAATATTTGAAATCTTTCCAGACTTCAGGAGAGGAATAGTGATTGTTGAAGATATGAATAACAGATTAGAAAGTCCTGAAGTAAAAACTCTGCTGGATGAAGCGATTGGTATGCGTATGGGAGGAGATAATTGGCTTGAACACGAGTTTGTAAAAGCATGGGATGAGACTTACAGAAAGTTCAACGTGAACCCGAATAAGTATCCTCCCTCTATAAAGTCTTTGATAAAGCGTGTTCAGAAGGGAGGAAAGATACCATTTATAAACAGTGTAGTTGCTCTATTTAACTATGTATCTATAAAGTATTTAATCCCGTGTGGCGGTGACGACATTGATACTATAAAGGGAAACCTCCGGCTTGGTTTTGCATCTGGTAGTGAGACCTTTGTTCCATTAGGGGGAAAGGAACAGGAACATCCGGTTGAAGGAGAGGTTATATACTTTGATGATGCCACCTTGAATGTGATGTGTAGAAGGTGGAATTGGAGAAATGGAGACTTCTCCAAGATTATGGAAGGTAGCAAAAGGGTGGTTATAAATATAGACGGCATAGGCCCAGTACCAGATGATACTATACTTAAGGCAAGAGATGAGATCGCATCACTCCTTGAGGAGTATTGTGATGCACATGTTAATGTAGCTTTCTTAAAAGAAGGTGAAGGACAGATATCGATTTCTTAGTTCTGGCAATAGGTATTGACATATCCCTTGGTGAGAGTATAATACTATAAGTGTGAATTTTTCACGAGAAATCTTTATTTAGGGAGGTAGATAGGATGAAGAAAGTTGTGTTCTTACTGCTGGTAGTAGCTCTTATTGTATTACCTTTCTCTGCTTATGCTCAAGGGGAGAAGGATTTTTCTATCTATGCACAATTTACAGGTCTTGTTATAGGGACAGAGGATAAAGTGGACCTTGATGTTAAGCTGATTAATACCGGTAAGGTGCCTGAAAATGTAAAGCTTACATTGGTAAAAGATCCAAGGGCAAAGAAGTGGGATGTTATGCTTTTAAGCTCTGAGTGGGATGGCTTTGGCGTAAACGGTATACATTTGGGTACCAAAAAGCCAGATAATGTGGTATCTTTTAAGTTTCATATTAAACCAGCTAAGAATGCCACGCCCGGTGTCTATAAATTTGTGATAAAGGGGATAACATCTGATGGTAGTATTTCGAAGGAGCTTCCTTTTACCGTAAGGCTTAGAGGTGGAAAGGTTGCCAAAGAGAAAAAGACAAAGGAAAGTCTTAAGTTGACATCTAAGTATCCCACGATGCAAAATCCTGCGGGCAGCAAGTTCTCATTTGAGGTGAACGTAAAGA
>JAGHAJ010000286.1 GCA_021161545.1 Synergistota bacterium
GCAGGTTCTTTGAAATATAATCCATTATCTCGTATAATTTTCGGCACCACATTGTCTGGCATTATTTGTGACCATACAGGTATGAAACCATCGCTTTGCATTCCTTTTAGTAGTATATTTAGTATATTTCCAAATCCATTCACTATCCCTATATTGTATAAATTTGACAAAAGTGGAGGAGACATTCCCACTCCACATGCTATGTATGTACATCCTACAAGAAATCTATATCTGTCCCAACCAAAAAATGAACGTACTATATGATAAGTTCCTACACTTATGTACAAGGATGCAAAAGCTGCGGACGCCGTTTTCATTACTCCATCTTTATCAATGTTATGATCTTTTACCAACCTAAACAAATCGCTATCAAGTCCATATATGGATGCGTAAAATGTTGGCAATTTATCTCCACTTACTGCAGGAAGTTCTTGGAGATTTAACCGGACCATAGACCAACCACCTGCTGCTTGTTCTCCTTGTTTTGGTACATTAACGCTTATTACAAAACAAGACAACGTTACAAAAGCAAGAATAAGCGAGGCTTTTGCAAGTATATCTGCCGCTGTCTCTATTATAGGATCAGGGTTTATTTTGACCTCACACTTGAAAAGAAAGGCTATAAAAACTGCAAGAATTATTGTTGCTATTGTTACTATAATTCCTGAAATAGCCTTTCTCACCCATCTCGTTTCCTTATATTTATCCAGAAGTAAAGGAGTATGTACCAGCGCATTAAGCACATTGCATGTTAACCACCAGTTCAATTTATTTGCAACAGGTGCTCCTAAGTGCGGTGTTCCCATTGTTATTATACCTTTTATCTTTCTGTTTTCCGTCTTTGTCGCTTTATCCTCTAATGCAGCCCATCTTGCAAACAATCCACCCATACTGTGGGCTATTATTATGCTTTCTGTATCGGCAGGTTTTATGTGATTGTTGTACAGAAGTTCACCAAACTTTTTTATGGTTGCTCTTGAATCTTCCTTCCAATCTGTACCTTCTTTTTTCTTCCAATCATCGTAGAGCGAAGGAGTTTTTATATGCTCAAAAGAAAAATCCTTGCTGAGTGTATTGATGAAGCCTTTTTCGTGCCAAACCTTCCCACTTCCCATATACCCATGTACAAGCACAAGTTGATAAGGTAGATGTATCTTTCCCAGAACATATATGCCTGCGATCACAATCATTATTATCATTATCCACGTTCTTCTCATTTTCCCACCACCAGTTCCTGAGTTTCGAATGTAAGAGTTGTTTTCAATTCCTGTTCTTCCACTTTGTGAACTATGTCCACCTTTTTGGGTAAAGTTACTCCTTTTATCTTTTCATACTCACACTCTATTTCTGTTTCTGTTTTATATTCTGTAACAGTAGCTGGTACTGTGGGTATATCTTCTTCCAGCAGTTTTTCTCTCAACTTCCTGTTTATTTCTCTCATATCCACCTTTTTCTCAAGATGTATTCTGTTCACCACACCTGTTACTTTATCAACATACACTCTTTCCTTCGCTTCTATTTTGTTTTCTCTGTCGTAAATACGTTTGACGTATATATCTTCTTTGTTTGTCGAACCTTCAAGTTTGAATCCTTCTTTCAAAAGACTTGTTTTTGTATCCATAAGTTTTTCAGGTTCAAAAGGCATGTTGTAAAACTCTTCTGGTAGTTCTTCTTCCTTACCTGTTTTGAGATTGATCATTTTTGTTTCTTTTTTGGTGATAATGAGAACTCTAGGAGAGTTGTCAGGAAATATGAAAGAAGAATACTTGAAAACTTTTCTGTCTGGGGTTATCTCTGCTTCCATAAGTTCGAAAGGTTCATCGACCAGGAAAGAGTCATAATAGACCTTGTACTTCCATTTCTTAATTTTACCTGCTATGAAAGAAGGCATATTTGCTTTAGTGGTTGTAGCAACATCAAAGGAAGCAGAGGAAGATGATGAGGAAGAACTTACAATCTGATCTTTTTCCATACACGAGGGGAATAGAAAGAAAAGAAGGAATATACCGATAGCAAACATCACGATAGATAAAACCTTCGCCTTACCCATAAAGAACACCTCCCTGGATTGAGGTATTTTTCTGGATTATACCTGCATCCATTTGACAGTCAAGTTTTGTGGTTTCTAAAACCTGCATGGTAAGCGATATTGTAACTGCAAAAATTTGCAGGTTTTCACTAATCAGCGCAAATGCTGGAACAATACTACATATCAAGAAAGTAAAAGTACACGTCCATGTACAGTCTTGTATTCATTTTAATCGCCCTGTTAGTGTGCTATCGTACATTCATTTGATACAACTCATTTCTCTAGGATACACGTTGCAACAAAGAAAAGGGAGAGAGGGCGAAATGATAGTAAAAATATTGTTAATGATATCACACTCTCATCTCTTGAGATTTCGTAAATGCTTTTTGCTATATGCAAAAGCGCTTCATCCTAAGTTACAGAATGATTATGTCTCTTCAAACGTTTGCTTTAGATCTTTTAAAAACTTCCTTCTCGACAGTTGTATTTATAAGTATTTAAGAAATTCCCCAAAAAGTAGAATGGTTGTAAAAGTAAATCTGCATAGCCAATGTTTCGTCGCAACGCATTTCACATAGGGAAGGGTTCGCAGCGAAGTCTGGGAAAACGGATATAACAAGGAATAACACACTATTGCTGATACCGCTTTACCAGCGCAAAGAGGACAAGAGTAACAGAAAAGGTGATGGTGCTGAAAAGCAACATGTACGTTAGAAAAGATATCAGAGATTCCATCGGATAATCCACTATGGATAGCCTTTGAACCACTCTCACCGCCTGCGTCATGGGAAAGTAAACCAGAATCTTTTTGATAACATCCGGTAGAGCAGAAAGGGGTATGAAAGCGCCACTGGTGAGGATAAAAACAGCCCCAACTCCTCCACTTATAAAAACGCTGGCTCTTCGTGAATTTACAGGTGCAGAAAATAACAATCCCAGCGATACTGCCATACAAATCGAAAGTATCGTGAACAAAAACATTTTGCCGAAATTACCAGGATATCTGATACCCAATAGTAAGGGAATTGTGAAGATACCAAGGGCTTCTATAACACCCAGTGTGACATGTACCACGAATTTGGAAAACATGTAGTTACTCAGCGCTACAGGCGAGCTGAAAATACCATCTATCACCCCTTCTTCCCTGTCTTCTCCTATTGATCCGGCCACTCCTACCATGGCAATCAGTATAGCGGAAGCCACGGCAATGCCTGGAAATAACAGACTGTCGAGATTTGGATCCTTACCGTTCGGCAGTTTCATGACAAGCTTAGGGGGTTTTATGGACGGTTCGGGTTTCACAGACTTTATTAACGTGGGATCAGTAAAGAGAGGAGATGCTCCCAGCTCATTCAAAATACTACTCAAAGTTTGATAGAGAGCTATACTCAATTGAGGATCATCCAGACCCGGTACGTATATGATCCTACTTGGTTTTTTGAACAGTATGCTTGACGCGAATCCTTTTGGGATTATTATCCCTGCATCTACCTCACCGTTTTTCAAAGAATCGTTAAAATCTTTGAGAGAATTGAAACGATATATGTTCTCCCATTTGAGAAAAGAGGACACGAAATTTATGAGGAAGTTTCCCAGAAAACTTCTATCTTCGTTATAAAAAGCAAGTTTCAAATATCTCAAGCTGTTTGCAGGCATGAAATACGTACCAAAGAGAGCTATCACCAACGGTATTGAAACCATGGCAACCAGAAGAACAGGATTCCTTATATGACGAAGGAACTCTGACTTCGACAATGCGAAGAACTTTTTCACGCTTTCCCACTCCTGATCCCAGTCTCAAAATTGAAGAGTCGCGTTCAAACTCACAGGATATTGTGTGAAACGTACCGTTGCTGCTCCGATTTCAATGAGTCTCGACTCCATCCCCATGAAAAGGCCGAATTTCCAGTTTTCCCAGCTCCACGAGAATCCACCAAGTATTTTGACGACCATACCAAAGCGCGCGAAGTCAGATGTGTACGGTCCTCCCAAACCGATGATGCAGAAATCCAGACTTTCCTTCAGTTCAACACGATGTATCGCAGTTATATAGAAGTCCATTATGAAGTTTGATGTACCAGAAGCTATAGC
>JAGHAJ010000287.1 GCA_021161545.1 Synergistota bacterium
ATACCAGCCTTCAATATGTCATGAAAGTGAACCATTCCAATAGGCATTTCTCCGTCAACAACAGGCAGAACTGTTATCTCAAAATTCTCCATCATTCTCAACGCCTCAACTGCAAGCCTATCACCCGTAATAACCTTGGGAGATGGATTCATCACCTCATCTATCACAACGCTCATCACACCATCTGTATTTTTCTCTACAAGCCTTCTTAAGTCTCCATCTGTGAATATACCCAATATCTTTCCCGAATCATCAACAACGACTGCTGCTCCCAAACCCTTTGCAGTCATCTCAAGAATGACATCTTTCAGGGTTGTTCCCTTGATAACGAGCGGGAGTTCCCTGCCCTTGTGCATCAAGTCTGAAACCCTCAGTAAAAGTCTCCTTCCAAGTCTGCCTCCAGGGTGATAAATGGCAAAATCCTCAGCCTTAAAACCCTTTTCCTGCAAAAGCACAGAGGCAAGTGCATCCCCCATTGCAAGCATCACCGTGGTGCTGGCCGTTGGTGCAAGCCCCAGCGGGCAAGCCTCTCGCTCAACACCAATATCTATTACCACATCGCTCTCCCGTGCAAGGGGAGACTCTAAATTTCCCGTAAAGAGTATAATCCTCACATCAAATCTCTTGAAAAACGGGATAAGTTCCAAAAGTTCCCGTGTCTGACCACTGTTGGAGAGCAAAAGGGCAACATCCCCTTTTGTCACCATACCAAGGTCACCATGTATTGCCTCCGCAGGGTGCAAGAAAAACGCTGGTGTACCCGTGCTCGAAAGCGTAGCTGCAATCTTCTTGCCAATTATACCGGATTTACCCATCCCCACAACAACGACCCGTCCACTACAATCCATCATCAAGTTTACCGCACGGATGAACGCATCCCCAACTCTACAAGAGACACTCCTTATGGCATCTGCCTCTATCTTCAATACCTCTTTTGCCATAGCAAGTATATCTCCCATCTACTATCGCCCCTTTACAATCAAGTCCAGCTCCTTCAACAGAGTCAAAAGAGGTTTTACATCTGAAAGGGAAAGCATGTTAGGACCATCGGACAACGCACTATCAGGTTCAGGGTGTACCTCCATGAAAACTGCATCGACCCCCACCGCCACTGCTGCCCTTGCAAGGTAGGACACAAACTCTCTTTGACCACCAGAAGAACTACCCCTTCCCCCGGGCTGTTGAACGCTATGGGTAGCATCAAAGACCACCGGATATCCAAAAGACCTCATGATGGGAAGAGACTTCATGTCCACCACAAGATTGTTGTAGCCAAAGCTCACACCCCTCTCCGTAAGCAGAATATCCCTATTACCGGTTGATTCTATCTTCTTTATTATGTGCCTTACATCCCACGGTGCAAGAAACTGACCCTTCTTTACATTAACCGGTTTACCACAAGAAGCAACGGCAACAACGAGGTCTGTCTGCCTGCAGAGAAAGGCTGGAATCTGCAAGACATCGAGCACAGAGCAAGCTTCTGCAACCTCCTGTTCTTTGTGAACATCTGACAGCACCGGAACACCAATCTCTTCTTTCACCCTACTCAGTATCTCAAGTCCCTTCTTCAAACCAGGTCCCCTGAAAGACTCTATAGATGTCCTGTTCGCTTTATCATAAGAAGACTTGAATATGAATGGAATCCTGAGCTTATCTGTAAGCTCTTTCAAAAAGTAAGCAACATCAAGCACAAGTCCCTCACTTTCGATGACACATGGACCCGCTATCAATACGAAAGGATTGTCTCCACCCACATTCACTCCAGAAACATCAACTATTCGCATCGAGAAATGCCTCCACCCTCTTTAAATCTTCAGGGACATCCACTTCCACTGTCTCAACATCCGTCTCTACAATCTTTATCCTGTAGCCCTTCTCAAGTATTCTCAGCTGCTCAAGGGATTCTGTCCTCTCAAGTGGCGTAGGCTCCCACGATAAAAACTTCAACAGAAACTCCTTTCTGTAAACATAAGGTCCTACATGTTTGTAAGCAGGCTGCCCCTCATATCTCGGATAAGGTATCGGCGCACGAGAGAAGTAAAGAGCAAAGTGCCTCTCATCAAAGACCACCTTAACCGTGTTTGCAGAAGTAAACTCATCCTCTCTCTCTATTCTCTTGGCAAGCGCTACCATATCCACATTACTCTCATTCAACATGGCCTCTATCGCACTATCCACCATCTCGACCTTTACAAGTGGGTCATCACTCTGTATGTTTACAACTATATCTACATCTTTATCTTCTACCACCATTGCAACTCTATCACTACCCGATGGGCAATCTGCAGGTGTCATCTCGACTTCTCCTCCATATCCCCTTACCACATCCCTCACCCGTTCGTCATCGGTAGCAACAACAAGTTCATCTATAAGCCTGCTCTTTGCCACCTCTTTGTATATCCTGACCACCATAGGAAGCCCTCTTATATCAGCCAGAACCTTTCCCGGAAATCTTGTTGAGCGATACCTCGCTGGAATAACCCCCATTACCCTCATAGACCTGACCTCCTTCAAGCCACTCAACAATCCTGCTCACAGCACCCCTTGGACCCATTCTTCTTACACCTTCCTTGCCCATTGTCCTTCGCTTCCCCTCATCCATCAAAATAGAAAGCACCTCTTCCGCCATATCCACATAGCTATAATCCACAAGGACCTCGCTGTCCCCCAAAAGCATCTTCTGCACGAGTTTGCCCCTGTCTCTGACAGAAACAATCGGTTTTCCAAGCCCTGCTGCCTGTTGGTTGCCAGTGCCTGCAAGCCCCATAATAACATCAGAGATGGCTATGACATCACCAAATGCTTCCCGCTCAACGATTATTTCTATTTTGCCCCTTTTGAGGACACCCCCCAGCATGTGCCACCCTTTACGGGATGCAACCCTCTCTAAGACATCCGCATCCACCGTCTTGGAAAGTGCCATAATAAACCTCACAGGCAAAGGGCTGATATCCGCAATATACTCCACAGCGTCCAGTATCAGACCAATGTCCTTATACACAAAACTCCTGCTTCCCGGAAGGATACCAACAACACTGCAACAACTCTTATCTATGCCAAAATCTCTACCTTTTATCTCAAAACCATCCATTATGGGATTACCCACATAGATGGCATTCACTCCACAGCTCTGTAGCATCTCTTTCGTGGGTTCGTCCCTGCAAAAGACGGCCTCAGCCCATCTCCTCAACACAAGCCGCTCTATCCAGAAATATCCCCTTATAAAGACCGACTTGGCCACACCCACAAGCACGGGCCTCTTCTTCAGAAAGAGCACTGCCAGAAGGAATATATACACATCGCCTACACACACAACCCTCGAAACCCTGTGCTTTATAACTCTCAGGGCAAGGACCTGCCTCCATATAATCCCCAAAAGTCCAGCCATCAGGTCCCTAAGGAGGGCTGTCCACTGATACTTTATTATACCTCCACTCGGTAGGAGTGAAACAGGACCTACATTATAAACCCCAATCTCCTCAAATATCTTACCGCTTCCCACTATCGGAAGCACAAACATCCTGTGTCTGTTATCAAGCTCCTTCAATACAGCTCGAGTCACAACATCCTCAC
>JAGHAJ010000175.1 GCA_021161545.1 Synergistota bacterium
AACTTCCTGATAAACAGAAAGGAGTCTCACATCATTAGTCAGCGAATAGTCATTTACCCTGCTACTTAGAGGTGCATTTCTAACCGTATTAACATCAAAATAGTATATTGCCTTCACCATTGGCAAATTCTTCAGACCTTCATAAAGCTGCCTTATCTTTATGGCAGAGAATCTCGCAAGGTCTTCCACCGACTTAGCTGCAAAGTGAGTAGCACCATATTCGCTCACCATAAACGGCTTACCAAATCGTTTGAGTTTTCCGTAGGCATATCTCAACATATTGAGTGGATGCTCATTGGTAGCATCAAATTTCGGATTACCGTTATGGTATTTCACACTATAGAGGTTTATACCTATCCAATCCACATATCTATTTCCGGGATAATAGGGAAAACTCTTCCCAACAAGCGCCTTTTCAACCGCAGATATAGCCCACACCATCGCCACATTTGGAGCTTCTCTCCTCATAACGCTCCACAAAAGCCTCCACTTATATTTGTAAAGTGCCGGGTTTCCATGATAGTGCACCCAGTTTCCATTCATTTCAGAGGCAAATCTCAAAAACACAGGCACACCACTCGCAAGAGCATCAGCAGCAAACTTGTGCAAATAGGCATCATCTTTCACCTTATCCAGTCCCCAGTTCGGTTCAAGCGCTATCTGAGGAACAGCCCCAACTTCCTTGACCTTCTGCACCCACTCCTTCGGAAATGGTTTCTTACCGTATCCCACATACTTAAAAAATGAAGCATGTTTCTTACCAGTGAGCCGATTAAATATCTTCATACTATTATTTATAAAGTCGTCTTGCAAGACATAAGCTCCAAGATACACACCAGAAGCAGGTTCAAATTTTGCTCTCGCTTCACAAATACCAACCATGCAAGTCAATAACAATATCATTACAGTTCCATATCCAAAAGCCTTTTTGATATAAATGTTAACGCCTCCTTTAAGATTCCCTTATTATCGTAGTTATTAACAATCTCTACCAATTCCTCCTCATCTGCATGCTTGAGCTGCTTTACCTTTTGAGTCAAAAGTGGCAGGCACCTTACAATATTGTCAACTATGGTAATATCTGCAAACCTCGCACTTCTCGAGAGGGGATTTAGGTCTATCGTGATAACATTTTTGCCTATATCTCTCAGTTTTTCAGTTCTATCACCATCCTCAAGTGGAACAAGCACTACATCTGCCTTTGCTATACCTCGAGGGTCAACAAGTCCCCTATTGCTCTCAAGTCCTGGTATCCTATAGGTAGCACTGCCTGAAGCACCCAAAATCCTCATTCCATCATCAATACCCCTTAGCCTCTCGTAGATGGCTTCCTCCCTCTCAGGTGTTCTATAGAAGAGGTTTATCTCAACTGCTGTATCGAGCTCTTTTGCCAGCATTATAGCATCTTCAGGGACAAGGGCAGCAACATTTCCATTCACAGAAACAACGGGATATCCGGCAAGCAGAAGCAGAGCAGCCGCTGCCTCTATGGCTTTTCTGGCAAACCCTTGTGTCTTCTCACCAATGAGATAATCGAACGCCTCCCCTCTTCCGTGCGCTATAAGGCCTGTCTTTACCACAATTCCCTCGTCAACACCTCTTTCAAGAAGACTCCTATAATACAAAGAATGATATCTTGGATGATTTTTGGGAACCATGAACTCCACCTTGCTTTACCCCCCCTCAAACCATGGTAGATATTACATCCTTCATATTCTTAACTAAAATCACCTTATCCTTCTGCTTTTCGTTTATCCGTGAGCCATATGGACAGAAAATCTTATTAAAACCAAGTCTTACAGCCTCCGAAACCCTCTGCATTATGTATGGAACTGGCCTCAACTCTCCTCCAAGTCCCAATTCACCTATAAATGCCACATCCACAGGTAGCTTCACATCCTTCAAACTCGAGAGCATCGCCATCGCCATGGGTAGGTCTAACGCTGTATCCACAAATTTTATGCCACCCACTATATTAGCATAAATGTCATGTTTTCCAAGATATATTTTCGCTCTCTTTTCAAGCACTGCAGTGATGAGATAAAGTCTATTTATGTCAAACGCTGTTGCCACCCTCCTCGGGAATGTAAGATAACTCCTCGTAACAAGAGATTGTGTCTCAACCACCATAGGTCTCAAACCCTCTGCAGCTACTCCAACCGTTGCCCCTGAAGGTCTGTCACAGGACAGAAATACCTGATAAGGGTTCTCAACCGACACAAGCCCCTTAGATGTCATCTCCAGGATACCTATTTCGTTTGCAGTGCCATAGCGATTTTTCGAAGAACGGAACATCCTATAAATACCCCTCCTATCACCTTCAAGGGTAGTAACCACATCAACTACATGCTCAAGTGTTTTGGGGCCTGCAATGTTTCCTTCCTTCGTAATATGCCCTATTATGATAGAAGCAATACCTTTAGCCTTTGAGACATTCGTTATCCTGGAAGCAATCTCTCTTACCTGAAATATGCTCCCTGCCATTGAGCTATAGTTAGAGGAAGTAATCATCTGTATCGAATCTATTATGAGAAATCCGGGTGAAAGGGTTTCTACACCGGAAACTATTCTGTCCAAATCCCCATCGCACATGAGATACAGCTCCGTAGAAGACATACCTATTCTCTGTCCCCTCTTTTTTATCTGTGCAGGAGTTTCTTCCGCAGAAACATAGAGCACTTTGTAGGTTCTCGACATATTTCCAGCTATCTGGAGTGCAAGCGTGGACTTTCCTATACCCGGTTCACCTCCAAGTAAGACAACAGAAGCAGGAACAATACCTCCTCCTAAGACCTTATCCACCTCTCTTATACCGGTGGAGACTGCCTCACTACTATCCACAGGAACATCTTCAAAGTGGGTAACAACAGGAGTTTTCTCTTCATGATACTTCTCATCTCCTTCTACTACTTCAACAAAGCTGTCCCAACTACCACAATTGGGACAGCTTCCAAGCCATGTGGCGCTCTTATAGCCACAAACCTTGCAAACAAATGTTTTCTTTCTCTTACTCATTATTCCCTTTGGTCTCCTTGTGATAAGGGAGCGGTATATACTGAACAGATGGTCTCCTTTGTGTCGTCTGTGGATACAGATGCATAAGGGCATAAATCTCTTCTGGTAACTCTGTAGAAACATTGAGGCCGAGTCCCTTCAACTCCCTGTATGTAAGAGGATAATCGTGTGTCCACCTACCCTCTGTAAGTGCATCTGCCACGGTGTTTGCATCCTCCTTGCTCATCTTGTCTTCAAGTAGCTCATAGACAAAGCTCCTTACCTGCCTTATCGCCTTTTCTGATATGTCAGCCAGTATCAGCGTCTCATCGCTGACCTTATCTACCCCTTTCTCCTTCACCGTCCTGACGATAGAAGCTGCAGGGTAATTACCTATCTGCGGGTCAACCGGCCCAAGAACTGCATTCTCATCCACAACAATCTTATCAGCAGCAAGGGCTACCAATGTACCGCCAGACATTGCATAGTGCGGCACATAAACGGTTACCTGCGCTTTATGCTTTTTGACCGCATTCGCTATCTGCTCAGCAGCCAAGACCAACCCCCCAGGAGTGTGTATTATAAGGTCTATAGGCATATCATCAGGCGTAAGCCTTATGGCACGGATAACTTCCTCAGAATCCTCTATGTTTATGAACCTTGAGAAGGAAAAACCGAAAAAGCTGAAAGATTCCTGCCTGTGAATAAGGGTTATAACTCTA
>JAGHAJ010000186.1 GCA_021161545.1 Synergistota bacterium
TACGGAGAAGTTCATTAACAATTATCAGGAAAACTTGGACGGCATAGTGAAAGCGCTTGCGTATTCTCCTTATGGTAAACTTATTGCAGATGTGGTATCTGTTTTCGAGGAGAAAAGGAGCCTTGCCGTAATAGAGAAACAAGTCGATAATTACCTTGTATCTTTTGTGGATAGATGCAAATACATCATGTTTGGCATCGAACCGGTCGTTGCTTTCTGGATTGCGAAAGAGATTGAGATAAAGAATTTGAGGGTAATAATAACGGGTAAACGTGCTGGGATACCCGATGAGCTATTAAAGGAGCGTTTAAGAGATGTCTATGCTTAAGATAGGTATGATAGGTGATTACAATTCCGTTATGGGATTTAAGGCTATGGGCATAGAAACATATGTGGTGCAGGACAGCCGAAAGGCATCTGAAGTCCTGTGGAAAATGGCAAGGAGTAACTATGGTATCGTGTTTGTCGTTGAGGATGTTGCAGAAGAAATAATGGATGTAATCGAAGAGGTAAATAGAGAGACTTTCTGCTCTGTAATACTTGTGCCTGGTATAAGGGGTAGCAAGGGACTTGCTATGTCTAAGATAAGTAAGAATGTGGAAAAAGCCGTTGGAATGGATATATTCAAAACCTGATATATAAAAGGAGAGGTTAGTAATGAAGGAAGGGAGAATCGTAAAGGTTTCTGGTCCTCTTGTGGTTGCGGATAGGATGTTAGGTTCGAGGATGTATGATGTGGTATATGTGGGTGAACAGGGATTGGTGGGAGAAATTATAGAGCTCAAGGGAGATCAGGCGTATATACAGGTTTATGAGGAGACCTCTGGTATAGGTCCAGGTGAGCCAGTTGTATCTACTGGGATGCCTTTAAGTGTGGAACTTGGTCCTGGACTTATAGAGTCCTTTTATGATGGGATTCAGAGGCCGTTGAATGTCATAGAAGAAATGGCAAAGAGTAGCTTTATTATAAGAGGTTTGAAGATAAATGCGCTTGATAGAGAAAAGAAATGGCATTTCGTTCCTAGAGCTAAGGTTGGTGATTACCTGGTAGGGGGAGACATCCTTGGTGATGTGAAGGAAACCGTGTTGGTTGACCACAAGGTAATGGTACCTCCCGGTGTAGAAGGCAGGGTCAAAAAGGTGGTAGATGAAGGAGATTATGTGGTTGAGGATGTGATAGCTGTCTTGGAAAAAGACGGAAAAGAGGTTGAAATTAGCATGATGCAAAAGTGGCCTGTCAGACAGAGGAGGCCGTTTAAAAAGCAGCTTGCACCTGATGAGCCTCTTACGACTGGGCAGAGAGTTATAGATACCTTTTTCACACTTGCGAAGGGTGGCACTGCCTGTGTCCCTGGTCCGTTTGGAAGTGGTAAAACCGTTATACAGCATCAGCTTGCAAAGTGGGCAAGTGCTGAGATAGTGGTGTATATAGGGTGTGGAGAAAGAGGGAACGAGATGACCGATGTCTTAATAGAGTTCCCGGAGCTTACTGACCCGAAGTCTGGCGAGCCACTGATGAAGAGAACAGTCCTCATAGCCAACACATCTAATATGCCGGTAGCTGCGAGGGAGGCTTCCATATATACGGGTATCACAATAGCTGAGTATTATAGGGATATGGGCTATAGTGTGGCGCTTATGGCAGACTCCACTTCCAGGTGGGCAGAGGCTTTGAGGGAGATATCTGGCAGACTCGAAGAGATGCCGGGTGAGGAGGGATATCCGGCATATCTCGGCACGAGGCTTGCATCGTTCTACGAGAGGGCAGGTAAGATTATCTGTATAGGTAGTGATGAAAGGATAGGTGCCATAAGTGTTATTGGTGCAGTCTCCCCGCCGGGTGGGGACCTTTCTGAACCTGTTACACAGAATACATTGCGGGTGGTTAAGGTCTTCTGGGGGCTGGATGCAGAGCTTGCCTATCAAAGGCACTTCCCTGCTATAAACTGGCTGAACAGCTATTCGCTCTATATGGATGCACTTGATGATTACTGGAAGAGAGAAATAGGCGAGGAATGGGTTGACTTGAGAAAAGAGGCAATGAAACTCCTTGAAGAAGAAGCAGAGTTGAAGGAAATAGTAAGATTGGTTGGTATAGATGCACTCTCCAAGGATGACAGGCTAAAGCTGGATATAGCGAAGTCTATAAGAGAGGACTTTTTGCATCAGAACGCCTTCCACGAGGTCGATACGTATACATCGTTCAACAAGCAGTACAGGATGTTAAAGGTTATAATGATGCTGTATGACTTGACGAAGAATGCGTTGGGGAGGGGTGCACTACTCAAAGATATAGAAAAGCTGGAAGTCCTTGAGGATATAGCGAGGATGAAGTTTATACCTGAGGATAAATTGTCCCAGTTTGATGAGATAGAGGAGAAGGTAAGAAAGCAGGTCTATGCAGTTATACCCGGAGGGGGTGATTAGCTTTGATAAGGGAATACAGGACTATAAGCGATATATCTGGTCCGCTGGTGGTAGTGGAGAAGGTAACGGATGTCAAGTACGATGAGTTAGTCGAAATAGAGCTTGGAAATGGCGAGATAAGAAGGGGAAAGGTTCTTGAAATAACTACAGATAAGGCACTTGTTCAAGTCTTTGAGGGAACAACTGGTGTGGATGTGAAGAATGCGAAGGTGAGGTTCCTCGGTGAGGTCTTGAAGCTGCCAGTCAGCAGGGATATACTTGGAAGGATATTTGATGGTTCAGGTAAACCGATAGATGGAGGTCCAGAAATAATCCCTGATAAGAGACTTGACATAAATGGTAACCCTATAAATCCATACTCCAGAGACTACCCTTCTGAGTTTATACAAACAGGTATATCTACCATAGATGGTATGAACACGCTTGTTAGAGGTCAGAAGCTCCCTATATTTTCTGGTTCTGGTTTACCGCACTCCCGTATGGCAGCTCAGATTGCCCGTCAGGCAAAGGTATTGTCTGCCCATGAAGAGTTTGCAGTTGTGTTCGCTGCTATGGGTATTACATTTGAAGAAGCAAATTACTTTATAGAGGATTTTAACAGGACGGGGGCTATAAGGAGGGCCGTTCTGTTTGTAAACCTTGCCGATGACCCTGCAATAGAGAGGATTGCAACTCCAAGGCTTGCTTTGACAGCTGCTGAATACCTTGCATTTGACTTAGATATGCATGTGCTCGTTATATTGACTGACATGACGAACTACTGTGAGGCACTAAGAGAAATATCGGCAGCAAGGAAAGAGGTTCCTGGTAGGAGGGGATATCCGGGATATCTTTACACTGACCTTGCTACTATGTATGAGAGGGCTGGTAGGATTAAGGGTAAAAAGGGTTCCATCACTCAGATACCCATACTCACAATGCCAGAAGATGATAAGACGCATCCTATACCAGACCTTACAGGTTATATCACTGAGGGGCAGATAATCCTCAGTAGGGGACTCCAGAGAAAGGGAATATATCCGCCTGTTGATGTGTTGCCTTCTCTTTCCCGTTTGAAGGATAAGGGGATAGGTAAGGGTAAGACAAGGGAGGACCATGCAGACCTTATGAATCAGCTATTTGCTGCCTATGCAAGGGGTAAGGAGGCAAAGGAGCTTGCGGTTATACTTGGTGAGGGTGCGTTAACAGAAGAGGACAGGGCATTCGCAAGATTTTCTGAGGCGTTTGAGGATAAGTATGTAAGGCAAGATGAGTATGAAGATAGGAATATAGAGGAAACCTTAGACCTTGGATGGGACCTGCTTGCCATGCTGCCTGTCAAGGAGCTCAAGAGGGTGAGGGATGCATACATAGCTAAGTATCTCAAGCCAAGGTTGGAGGAAGAGACGGATGAA
>JAGHAJ010000121.1 GCA_021161545.1 Synergistota bacterium
GAAGCTCACAGAATCACTCAGGAAGCTTGGTATAAAAATAGGCAGGCTGAAAACGGGAACCTGCCCACGGGTGCACTCAGATACGATAGACTACAGCAACCTTACAATACAGGAGAGCGCCGATACCCCACTTGCATTTTCTATATACTCAGAGAAAAGGGTCTATAGTGGTTATCCATGCTGGTTAACGAGGAGCACAAATAAAACACATGACATCATAAGGGTAAACTTAGACAGATCTCCATTATTTACAGGAGTGATAGAGGGGGTAGGACCAAGATACTGCCCATCTATAGAAGACAGAGTAACAAAGTTTCCAGACAGAGACAGCCATCCCATCTTCCTTGAACCAACAGGTAGGAGGACAAAAGAGATATACTTACAGAACTTCACAACGAGCTTACCTTTAGATGCACAGGTAAAGATGGTCAGGAGCATACCCGGACTCGAGAATGCAGAGATAATGCGCCCAGGATATGCGATAGAGTATGACTTTGCTCCCCCCACACAGCTAAAACCATCTCTGGAGAGTAAGATCATAAGGGGGCTGTTTCTTGCAGGACAGATAAACGGCACTTCCGGGTATGAAGAAGCTGCAGGTCAGGGTATAATAGCGGGGATAAATGCTGTACAATACATAAAGGGAGAACCCCCTTTTATTCCCGACAGGTCAGAGGCATATATAGGCGTTATGATAGATGACCTTGTAACAAAGGGTGTGAAGGAACCATACAGGATGATGACATCACGTGCAGAGTATAGACTCCTTATAAGACAAGATAATGCAGACCTGAGAATGGTGCCGTATGGTTACAAATTTGGTATGGTGCCACGATACATATACGAAAGGATATTAAGGAAGAAAAAACGCATAGCAGAAGAAATAGAAAGACTAAAACACACCAAGATACCGCCAACAGATAAGGTAAATGAGATTTTAAGGAGCAAGGAGAGTAGTCCAATAGATGAAACAACCACCATTTACAGATTGTTGAAGAGACCGGAGATAAACTACAAAGATATAATGATGTTTGATCCAAATCTATCCAGCTATGAAGAAGATGTATATGAAGAAGTAGAGATAGAGATAAAATATGAAGGATACATACAGAAACAAAACAAACTGGTAGAGCAGTTCAGGAAGTTAGAGGACAAACTCATACCCGAGTGGATAGATTACGATAAGGTTCCAGGATTGCTCACAGAAGCAAGAGAGAAACTAAAGACCATACGTCCACGTTCTCTTGGACAAGCTTCCCGAATAGAAGGAGTAAACCCCGCAGACATATCCGTACTTATGGTATATCTTTCTGCATCTAAGAGGAAAACGGCTTGAGCTCATCCACACTCAACCCTACCTTAAAACCTATACCCTGATATGTATTTCTACGCACAAGTTCGTCTTCTATGGCCCTTCTAACCATCTGTTTGTTAGATGTCCACAATGGAGCAACAAGCATTCCTGAAGGAGCCTCCCCGGTAAGCCTCTGGATTACAACAGTAGGTGGGAGAACTGATATAGATTCCACCACAACATCGACAAAATCTTCCATCGAAATCGCCTTATATCTACCGGCCTGTAGCCACTTGTGCAGCACAGAGCCTTCAACCACATAAAGCGGATGTATCTTTATGGCATCTATACCAAGGGCAGCCATTACCCTTACAGTCTCCAACATATCCAACTTTGTCTCTCCGGGTAGCCCAAATATTATATGAACACATACCTTTAGCCCCTTCGCCTTTACCCTTGATATGCTATCTACTATCTCCGCAACACCGTGTTGCCTGTTTATCAACTTCAGTGTCCTGTAGTGGATGGACTGAACACCAAGTTCAACCCATACCTCCAGATCATCACTATAAGAAGCAAGCAAGTCTAATACTTCATCTGGAACGCAGTCAGGCCTGGTACCAACGGCAAGCCCAACCACCTTTCCATATCGAGAAGCTTCACTTATAGCCCTATCGTATAATGTCTCCAGATGGGAAATTGGCCCATAAGTATTGGTAAATGCCTGAAAATAAACTATAAAATAATCCGTTTTGTATCTTCTACGGGCAACCTCTGCACCTTTTTTCACCTGCTCTTCTATAGACTCACTCCTCAGTGAAGCACCAGAACCAGAACCAAAGACATCACAATACACACATCCACCAAAGGATAGCCTCCCATCCCTATTAGGGCAAGTAAATGCAGCATCAATAGTTATTTTCTGCACTCTCTTTCCGTACTTTTCCTTTAGATACTTGTTAAAAGAATAATATCTATCCACCACATCAATCACCACGCAGGAAACTCATGGAGAATACCTAAGAAGCATACTTTGGGGAGAGTGGAGCGGACAACGGGACTCGAACCCGCGACCCTCGGCTTGGGAAGCCGATGCTCTACCAACTGAGCTATGTCCGCTTCTCTTAATTTAATTATAGCAAAGCTTCTTCCACTTTTCAATGCCCAAATAGGTTTTTACCCTCTCCTCCGCTTTTGCTCCACTCACAAACATCACTCCCCAACCACAAAAGGTAACTCTGAAGAAGTCACTCTGTCAGAGAAAAGATCAGAAAGTATAACCTTGAGCGTATACTTTCCCGGTTTAGTGTTTCTCAAATTCAACCTAAGTCTCAGATACATCTCTGTATTCGGTATCCATGATACCCACGAAAACTTCTTCCACCCCTTCTTTTCAAACACCTTTTTCCCTTCAGCATTAAAGAGTTCAACCCCTATGGTAACACCAAACCTATATCTATCTCCATCTTTGAGAAGAGTATAACCCACAGGCCTCATATAGATAAGCATCTTTTCACCACGTCTAAAAATATTATCCTCCCTCAGCTCGTATATACCCACTCCCCTCACACTATTCACAAACAAAATATTTGCTACCTTAAGGGGCGCTTTATTCCATACTTTAATAAACAAGTGGTGAATGGATTCAAGCGCTTTTAAAAACTTTTTCTCAGATATGAGTTTGCCAATCTGCATACTCTCTTGGTTGGAAGTTTTATTCCCTTCTTTGAGTCTCTCATTTTCCAACTCAAGGGTGTTGAGCTTCTCCTTTAAGCTGGCATTTTCTTCGATAAGCTTATCTACCTTCTCTTTTGATTCAGAAAGCCTCTGGCTCAACTCCTTATTCTTAAACCTCAAAAGCACTATTTCCTCTTTTAAACTATTGTTGTCAAAGATGAGCTGTTTAGGTACATTATTCAACTTATCTCTAAGGAGTCTGTTCTCAACTTTAAGTTTTAACACTTCCTTTTTCAGTTTGCTGTTATCATACATAACCCCCGAAAGCCTCTTCGTTAGCTCATTGTTGTCCTTAAGCAACTTTTTAACTTCCTGCTTCATCTCCGCACTCTGGAACTTAAGGAGCGCTACCTCTTCCCTCAGCGCTTTATTCTCAAAAGTAACATCAGAAATCTTTTCCCTCAAAAGGTCGCTATTCTCCATAAGTATCTTTACCCTTCGCTGCTCTGCACGCAACTTCTCCTTTAAGTCCCTCACGTTAAGCTTTAAGAATGCAGATAAATCTTTCAGAGAAACAATCTGTTTCTCATAGTAATCCAATCTATCTTCCGCCACACCAAGGTTACGCCTCAGCAACGCATTAGTGCGCTCAAGCACTCCAACCTCTTTCGTGAGTTTATCATTCTTAGAGAGCAATACCCTTATCCTTCTTTCAAGTCCTTTATTCCTGCCAAGCAATTCCTCATTCTTTTTAACAGTAGAGGTTAGCATATCCTTCAATTTATCATTTTCCTTTCTAACGCTCAAAGCAACTGCATGCTCTTGAGCTTTTGCCATCTCCAACGATGCTATCCGCTTTTTTAATGCTACATTGTGTTCCTTTGCAGCAGAAAGCTCTTTACTCACAAGGTCATACTTTAACTTTATGGACGCATTTTTCTGCAAGACATCAGATATTATGGAACCACGCTCTATAACTATACTTACGGATAAGACCAGCCCCAATGCCAAGACAACAAGAAGCACACCCCACTTCCTCTCCACCACTCATCACCCCCCATATTAGTATTCTCTCACAAATTATACCACAAAACATTAGTATCGAGTTAATTACGTCAACTACTCGATACTAATGGTAGTGTACAATTAATTGTGTCATAAAAGAATTCAAGGATATGATTGAGGAGATTATGATTAGGAGAAAGAATGATAAAAGAGGGTGACACAAAAAAGTTGACATTACCTCTTGACATACACTCCTCACTGAAGTATAATTAGTTTAGGCTAATAAAGTTAGATTAGACTAACAATACTGGAGGTTGGCATGCAAGATATCATAATGGGTATCATAAGCATACACAAAGTTATATCCACTCAGGAAATACAGAGGATAACCGGGTTTGAGGAGACAGAAATAAGAAAAGCCCTGCTATAACTCAACACTGAAAAGAAGATTTCATATGATACAAAGAGAGCTCTCAGAACATCTTGCAAATCATGTCCTTTAAGAAATATCTGTAAAGTAAGGAGGTATAAAGATGAGTGGCGTACTAACTGAAAGTCTGGAAGATTATTTACTCGACATATTTCTAATAGGAATGAAAAAGAAAGTTGTCAGACTGAAAGACATAGCACAGAGCAGAAAGGTAAGCCTACCATCTGTAACCAATGCTATAAGGGTGCTCTCCAGCAAAGGGCTTGTAAACCATGAAGAATACGGACATGTAGAGTTAACAGATGCTGGCATAGAAGAGGCAAAGCGCGTATATGAAAGACACAAAACCATATACAAATTCCTCCACAATATATTAGGAATAGATGAGGAGCTTGCTGAAAGTGAAGCACACAAGATGGAACACGATCTACACGAAAAAACATTGATGCTGCTGCAGAAGTTCACCGAATTCGTTGAAAAATCGCCCGTAAAAGAAAATCCACTGTGGTTAGAGCACTTTAGATACTTCGTGGAGACTGGTGAATTTCCAGAGTGTAAACATACCGAAGGAGGTAAACCAAGAATGAAGCTGAGCGAGATGAAAGTCGGAGAGAACGCAAAAGTAATATCCATTCAAGCAAAAGGCACATTAAAAAGAAGATTATTAGATATGGGCATAATCCCGGGAACTACTGTCAAAGTGGAAAAGAAGGCACCCCTTGGAGACCCAATAGACATCGTGGTAAAGCACTACCACCTCTCTTTGAGAAAAGATGAAGCGTCAAGCATTACAGTGGAGGGGATATAAATGCCACTCGCATACGCTAAAACAGGAGAAACTCTCCGCATACAGAACATTGCTGGAGGTAGAAACCTATCCAGAAGACTTGCAGAAATGGGACTATACCCAGGTAGCACAATAAAGGTTATATCAAATCAAGGTGGCCCTATAATTATAGCTATAGGAGAAACACGCCTTGCTATAGGTAAAGGAATGGCCGCAAAGATATTTGTAGGATAAAAGGAGGTTATGTAGGATGCAAACGCAGATACCTGCAGTTCATGTAAAAAGAAGTGAAGCCATAACGATAGCCATGATTGGAAATCCAAATACCGGGAAAAGTGCCCTATTCAACGCTTTAACCGGGGGGCATGCACACGTTGGGAATTGGCCAGGTGTAACAGTCGAAAAGAAAGAAGGAAAATTTGAGCATGGAGGTCAAACCTTTAACGTCATAGACCTACCCGGAACATACAGCCTAACAACCCACTCCATAGATGAAAGAATAGCACGAGACTTTATTCTCTCAGGCAATGCAGATATAGTCATAAACGTAGTAGATTCAACAAACA
>JAGHAJ010000141.1 GCA_021161545.1 Synergistota bacterium
CAAGGCACACACTTACCACAAGACTCCTCCTGGCAATACTCAAGGAAAAACTTGGCTAAATTCACCATACAATCATCCTCATCCAGAACTATCAAACCACCACTTCCCACTATTGCACCAGCCGCAGTCACAGACTCATAATCCAACGGCAAATTCAAATGCTCAGACGTCAACACACCCCCACTCGGACCACCTATCTGCGCCGCCTTAAACCTCTTATGCTCAGGTATCCCTCCCCCTATGTCAAACACTATCTCCCCAAGCGTCGTCCCCATAGGCACCTCTATCAAACCAGTATTTCTCACCTTACCCGAAAGAGCAAATACCTTCGTCCCTGGACTCTTCTCCGTCCCTATGCTCCTAAACCACCCTGCACCCCTCAAAATTATGTGCCTCACATTCGCAAGCGTCTCAACATTGTTTATTAACGTGGGCTTCCCCCACAAACCCTCCTGCGCAGGAAACGGAGGCTTTGGACGAGGCATACCTCTCTTACCCTCTATAGACGCAATGAGCGCAGTCTCCTCACCACACACAAAAGAACCTGCACCCATCCTCAACTCCACATCAAAACTAAATCCACTACCCAATATACCCTCTCCTAAATACCCCCTCTCCCTCGCCTGAACTATCGCTACCCTCAACCTCTCTATCGCCAACGGATACTCCGCCCTCACATATATATAACCCTTATTAGCTCCTACCGCATACGCAGCTATTAACATCCCCTCCAACACCGCATGAGGATCCCCCTCTAATACAGCCCTGTCCATAAACGCCCCAGGATCACCCTCATCAGCATTGCATATCACATACTTCTCTTCACCCTCAGCCAACCTCACAAAACTCCACTTCTTACCCGTAGGAAAACCCCCTCCTCCTCTACCCCTCAAACCACTCCTACTCACCTCTTCTATTACCCACTCATATCCCATATCCAAGGCCTTCTTCAACCCCTCATAACCACCATGACGCTCATAATCACCTATATCCTCCGGGTCTATTACCCCACAATTCGACAAAACTACCTTCCTCTGCTTCCTATAAAAACTATCCTTCAACTCCTCAGCTAACAACCTCTCCACTACCCTACCATTCACCAAATGCCCCTCTATTATCTCTACTACATCATCAACCCTTACATGATGATATATAACATCCCCAGGCTCCACCCTCACAAGCGGACCCTTCGCACACGGCCCCATACAACCCGTACCTATCACACCCACATCTACACTACCCTCTAACCCCCTCCGCCTCAACTCCGCTTCAAAACGACTCTTCACCCTATCACTACCAGATGAGATACAGCTCGCACCTACACAGATATATATCTCATATCTCCTGTCTACCACTATTTATCCCTCCTTATACACCTTTAACACATTCTTCAACTTTGTAACAGTCATCCTGCCATGAATGTTCCCATCTATATTCACCACCGGAGCCAGACCACATGCACCAAAACACCTTGCTATCTGCATAGTAAACATACCATCATCCGTAGTATCGCCCACGCCTTCAAACCCAAATTCCTCTTTCAGTGAATCAACCAACTTCATACTCCCCTTAACATGGCATGCCGTCCCATTGCATATCGTTATAACATGCTTACCCACAGGTTTCATACGGAAAAAGTTATAAAATGTCACTACCCCATAAACATCCTTTGCAGGGATACCAAGCACATTTGCTATCTCCATCTGAACGTCTACTGGGAGGTAACCCAGTTCCTCCTGAACCCTGTGCAACACTTCAATCAAGGAGCTCCTACCCTTTGGAAAACTCCCTGCTATCTGCCTGACCTTTTCCATATCAATCTCGTTAGCCATCCAATCCCCTCCAATCCTTATAGAATATTGTGATAATGTTCACCAGATTACTAAGTGAATGTTATCACTATCACTTAAAAAAATCAAGAGGTAAACTGCACTTTTCACAGACAGGTATGAAGATAGGTTCCAGGATAATGTCAGCTTTTTGTATACCCCTCTCTTATCATTTCTCTCTCATTCCCCAAACACCCTAACCACAATCTCCTCAGCCATATTCTTGAATTCCTTTGCCAGCACGGTTAATTGTACACTACTGAAATAACCCACGACGTCTGGAGTTTCTCAAAATATAATAGATGGCTTACCTCTCAGCCTTCCCAATAACAATCGTGAAACCCGCATCAGGGTAATAGCCTTCCCTGGGCTGTTCTATCTCAACGACCTCACCTGGAGATTGAAAGAGGGTCGACACTACCCCACCAACTTCAAAACCGGAGGTTTTAAGCATCCTATTTACCTGTGAGAAAGTGTAGAAGTTTGCATACTGGTAAAACGGATGGCTCTGTGCCTTCTTTTGTAGGTAAAACTTACCCCACGGACTCTCTGCAAGAACAAGCCCAAGAACCACATGTCCATTAGTAGATAACACTCTGCTAACCTCACGCAAAACAGCAACGGGGTCTGCAACGAAGCAAATTGTAACTATCATAAATGCTACATCAAAAGCATTTTCCCTGAAAGGCAGGTACTCACCTCTACCCAAAACCACCCTTATACCTCTATCAGCAGCTATCCCAAGGAGTTTAAACGAAGGGTCTATTCCATAAGATACACCAAGTCTCGCAGCAAACCTTCCACTGCCAACCCCCACTTCCAGCATACGACCTGTTAACCCAACTATTGCGTGTTTAACGGCACCAACTTCCATCTCAAAGATTAGTTTACCTTTCTCGTCAAACCACCCATCGTACTCCTTAGCCCTTTCATCAAACACTTCCAACTCCAAAGCAACACCCCCAACAAAGCATAGCCTATTATACAAAGGATTTCCCTCCTTGTCAAAGATAGACAGCTATGTTATAATTCAACGTGAGGACTTCTTGTGAAGAGTGGGGGTCTCCCACTCTTCTAATTATTATTTATAGAAGTGATTATTATGAAAAAAAAAGTTACACAAAGGGTAGAAGAAATAGTAGATTCAATAGTGAAAAGAGAATCTCTTGAGCTTGTGGGTGTCACATACTCAAGGGAACAAGGAAGTATGGTATTAAGGATATACATAGACAAGGAGGGGGGCGTAACTCTTCGGGATTGCGAGATGGTAAGCAGAGAAGTGAGTGCAATATTGGATATAGAAGACTTTATAGAGGGGCACTACTTATTAGAAGTATCCTCCCCTGGAATAGACAGACCGTTGTTCAAGAAAGAGGATTACGACAGGTTTAAAGAAAAGCAAGCAAAGATAAGAACTATCTCACCCATAGAGGGGAGGCGCAACTTCTCCGGTAAATTGAAGGGTATAAAAGGCAACGATGTCATAATAGAGGTAGATGGGAGGCTATTTCACATACCTTTTGAGAGTATAAAGAAGGCTAATCTGATAGGAGAAGTAACATTTTAGGGGTGTATTAACATGAAAACTAACATCTTGAGGGCTTTAAAACAAATAGAAAGAGAGAAAGGTATAGGAAAAGAGGCGCTTTCGGAGGCACTACAGACAGCTATGCTTTCTGCATACAGAAAGAAGTTTGGCGGTAATCAAAACATAAAGATAGAGATAGATTGGCACACAGGGAACATTCACATATATACCATAAAAGAAGTGGTAGAGAATGTATCCGATCCAAGGGTGGAAATATCCCTGGAAGATGCCAGAAGGTTAGGTTACAATGTTATAGTAGGTGATACTGTAGAAATAGAGGTTACACCAAAGGATTTTGGAAGAATAGCAGCGCAGACGGCAAGACAGGTAATCGTCCAGAAGTTGCAGGAGGCAGAGAAGGAGTCCATATATGAAGAGTTTGTAAATCTCAAGGGAGAAGTGGTAAGTGGTAGGATACACAGATTTGAAAATAGAAACATTATTGTGCTCATAGGCAGAGCAGAAGCTGTTTTGCCTCCACGAGAACAGATACTTACAGAAGTCTACAAAGTAGGAGAATACTTCAAGTTCTATGTTGTGGACGTGAGAAAGACACCCAGAGGACCAAAGATAATCGTCTCACGCACACACCCGGGACTCGTGCGGGGATTGTTCGAAATGGAAGTCCCAGAGATACAGGATGGCATCGTAGAAATAAGGGGTGTGGTGAGAGAACCAGGTTTCAGGACAAAAGTATCAGTAGCATCCCTAAACAGGGATGTGGAACCCATCGGAGCATGTATAGGAAACAAGGGTTCAAGAATAACAAATGTGATAAATGAGCTTCGAGGAGAAAAAATAGATGTTATCATGTGGAGTGAAGAGCCGGGTGAATATGTTGCCAATGCTTTAAGCCCGGCAAAGGTAGAAAAGGTAAAGGTAATAGAGGATGAACACACCGTTATGGTGTATGTGGATAAAAGCCAAATATCCCTGGCAATAGGAAAAGATGGACAAAATGCACGTCTGGCAGCAAGGCTAACGGGGTGGAAAGTCGATATAAAACCCTATGAAACTGAGGAAGATAACCCCGATGAAGGCTAAACATGTACCAGAAAGGACCTGTATTGGGTGCAGGGAAAAGAAGCCAAAAAGGGAGCTAATCAGAATTGTAAGAACTCCTGAGGGTAAGGTTTTTTTCGACCCTACAGGAAAGGCTTCAGGGAGAGGTTGCTATATATGTCCCTCTCTCAGTTGTCTGAAGAAGGCGCTTAAGGGCAATAGACTCTCAAATGTCCTTAAAATAGAGATAACAGAAGACACAAAAAAGAGATTGCAGGAAGAGTTATTCATAGCAGTCAACCGTGCAAAGAGCTCAAAGTAAAGGAGGTGAAAGGATGATGGGTAAAGAAAAAATAAGGGTATATGAACTGGCAAGAATGCTAAACATGCCTGCAAAAGAGATGCTGTCCATACTGAAGGACCTTGGTATAGATGTCAAGACACATATGAGTGTCTTGGATAAAGAGACTGCAAAGATAGTCGAAGATACACTTACAGAACAGGAGACAGAAGCGAAGAAGGAAGAAACATCCACGGAAGCAGTAGAAACTGATACAGCTGAAGAGAAAGCAGAAGAAGTTGTTGAGGAAACAGAGGTTACGAAAGAAATAGAAGAAACATATGGTGAATCCAGACCACCAGTCGTAACTGTAATGGGACATGTTGACCATGGAAAGACAACACTACTCGACACAATAAGAAATACAAACATCGCATCCAGAGAAGCAGGGGGAATTACTCAGCACATAGGTGCATCAGTAATAGAAGTTAATGGAAAGGAAATCGTATTTCTGGATACACCGGGACACGAGGCATTTACGAAGATGCGTGCAAGAGGTGCACAGGCAACAGATATCGTCATATTGGTCGTTGCAGCAGATGATGGCGTTATGCCGCAGACAATAGAGGCCATAAACCACGCAAAAGCAGCAAACATACCAATAGTAGTAGCAATAAACAAGATAGACAAACCAAATGCAAACATAGACAGGGTAAAGCAACAACTCTCTGAACAGGGACTCATACCCGAAGAGTGGGGTGGAGAAACCATCTGCGTCCCTATATCTGCAAAGAATGGAACAGGCATAGATGAGCTACTCGAGATGCTTCTGCTTCAGGCAGAAATAGTGGAGCTGAAAGCAGACCCAAACAGAAAGGCAGAGGGTATTGTTATAGAGTCCAGACTTGATAAAGGCAAAGGTCCCGTGGCAACGTTGCTCGTGAAGAACGGAACACTAAGGAAGGGCGATGTGGTAGTCATAGGAAACAGTTCGTGGGGAAGGATACGCGCTATGTTTGATGACAAGGGAAAGATGACAAAAGAGGTTCCACCATCAAAACCTGCAGAAATCACAGGTATAGATAGTGTACCACAGCCGGGTAGCACGTTTAGGGTAGTGGAAAACGAAAAGATAGCAAAGCAAATAGTTGAAGAGTATCAGCTCCAGCAGAAGATGGCAGCTTCAAGGCCTCACAGACAATTGACCATAGAAGACCTCTATGCACAAATGTCAGGAGAGAAGAAAGAGATACGGATAATACTGAAGGCCGATGTGCATGGCTCACTTGAGGCTATAGAAGATTCTCTGCTAAAGTTATCTACAGAAGACGCCACAATAAAGATAATACACAAAGGTGTCGGAAGGATAACCGAAAACGATGTAATGCTCGCTTCAGCTTCAAAGGCCATAGTCATAGGCTTCAATATTAGGCCAGAATCTTCCGCAACGAAACTTGCGGATAGGGAAAGGGTAACCATAAAGTTATATAGAGTTATATACGAGATGTTAGAAGACCTCCAGAACTTCATAGAAGGTATGAAACCCAAGGAGGAAATGGAAGTATTGATAGGAACAGCCGAAATAAGGAAGGTCTTCAGGATACCAAAGATCGGAAAGGTTGCCGGGTGCTATGTAACTGACGGAAAGATAATAAGAGATAAAAAGGCAAGGGTTGTAAGAGATGGAAAGATAATCTATGAAAGCAAGATAAACTCCTTAAGGAGATTCAAAAATGACGCAAAAGAGGTAGCATCCGGATACGAGTGTGGTATCATGGTAGAGAAATTCTCAGACTACAAGGAAGGCGATATAATAGAGGTTTACGACATACAAGAGAGCACATAATGTTTGTATATGGTCTGTATATAAGAATATCTATCCCTTATAGTCACTCGCTCAAGGAGAAGCGTATGGTGGTAAGAAGTCTGATAGAGCGACTTCGCAGCAGAATGGGAGTATATGGATTAGAAGTAGGAGAGCAGGATGTGTGGCAGAGCTCAGCGATAGGTATGAGTTGGACATCTATATCGAGCACAGAAGGCAAAAACAAACTACAGTCCATAATAGACTTCATGGAGGACGATGGAAGATTTCGTATTTTAGAGTTTGACTGGAAGGAGATTAAGCTCGGGAAGTGATGGAGATGTTATATAGAACAAAGAGATTATCCAAAGAAATAAGAAAAGACATAAGTGATATAATCCAGAAAGAGGTGAAAGATCCACGAGTAAAAGGGACTATAATCACCGATGTAGAGTTATCCAACGACCTAAGGATAGCAAAAGTATACATAAGCGTATTTGAACAGGAAAGATGGACAGAGGTAATGAATGGACTCAACAAGAGTAAGGGGTTCATACGCAAACACCTTGGTAGAAGAATCCACGCAAAGAGTGTACCGGAGTTAAGATTTCAGAGAGATAACTCCGTTAGCTACGGCATGCACATGGACGAAGTCATAAACAGGGTATTAGGAAATGAGAATAAAAGAGATAATCAACAGTAACAACTCCTTTGCGGTAATTTCTCACGCAAACCCCGATGGCGATGCGGTGGGGTCATCTGTTGCTATGTATAAACTACTCAAGATGTTGCACAAGGATGTTATAGTGGCAAACGAATCTGCTATCCCGCAAAAATACAGTTTTCTATCTGAATACCACAATTTTATACCACTCAGCTCCCTGGGTAAAAGCCTCTACGATGTCGTCTTCGTGTTGGACACATCATCGCTATCACTCATAAGACAAAGTGGTTTTAACCCCCACAACATTGGGAGAACTGTAGTAAACATAGATCACCACAAAGACAATCCGCTATTCGGAGACTATAACTATGTAGATAGCTCTGCTTCTGCATGTGGAGAGATTATATACCACATTGTCAAGGAAACATTTTCGTTCATCCCATGCAGCATAGCAGAGGCTATATACACAGCTATCGTTACAGATACAGGACAATTCTCTTACTCCAATACCACACCAAGAACGCACATCATCATATCTGAGTTACTAAAAACTGGCATAGACGCACACGAGATATCAAGAAGACTCTTCAGAGAAAAGCGGTTTGAGGCAGAACTGCTATTGGGGAGGCTGCTAATAAACATGAAGCGTACCAACAATAATAGAGCAGTTTACAGCATTCTTACATTAAAGGATTTTCAAGAAACTGGTGCAACCGAAGGAGACACAGAAAACATTGTAGATCAGTTAAACAACATAAAGGGGATAGAATCTGCATTTCTACTAAGAGAAAG
>JAGHAJ010000262.1 GCA_021161545.1 Synergistota bacterium
AAGGTAGAAACAAGTGTAGAAAAGCTTGCAGAGATGATGGTTGGCAGGCAGGTCATTCTCAGGGTAAAGAAAGAAAGGCAACAACCTTCAGACAAGGTAGTGCTAAAGTTAGAGGGGGTGAAGTGCTTCAACGATAAGGGACTTCTGGCGTTAAAGGGAATATCTTTAGAGGTCAAAGAGGGAGAGATACTTGGAATTGCCGGGGTTGCAGGAAATGGGCAGAGAGAATTGGCAGAAGTAGTGACAGGATTAAGGACAGTAGAAGAAGGCAGAATCTGGTTCGGCGGGAAGGATATTACAAACAAGGGCTCAAAAATACTGATAGATATGGGCGGTGGTTACATACCAGCAGACCGACTGAGATTTGGAGTCGCACCAAACCTGAATGTCGCCGACAACCTTATACTGAAAAACTACAGGAGGCCTCCGCTGAGCTATGGTATATCACTAAATCAGAAGGCTATCAGCAGTTTTGCAGACAGGCTCATAAAAGAATATGAGATAATGGTCTCAGACAGGAGCATGCCCACAAAGTTACTATCAGGAGGAAACCTGCAAAAGGTAATAATCGCAAGAGAGCTACAGGGGAACACAAAGCTCATCATAGCATTTAACCCTACAAGGGGATTGGATGTAAGTGCCACAGAGTTTGTTTACAACAGGCTTCTCGAAAGTGCAAATAAGGGAACTGCTGTTCTCCTCATAGCCGGAGACCTTGAAGAGATATTCACCCTATCAGACAGGGTTGCAGTCCTATACGAAGGGGAAATCACAGGTTATGTTCCTCCAGACGAACGCTACTTAAAAACAATAGGATTACTTATGGCGGGGGTAAGAGATGCTAAGGTTGAAGCTTGAGCCAAGAGAAAAAAGAGGGGCACTATTTGAACTTTACATCATGATAGCATCAATCCTATTAGCAGTGGGAGCAATGTCGGTAGTACTTATCATAGAGGGCAAAAACCCATTCTACGCTTACAAAATGATGGTGCTGTGGGCGTTTACAAACCCAATAGGGCTACAGGGAACACTAATAAAGTTTACTCCACTGGCCATCATAGGGTTAGGGCTTGTAATCGCATTTAGGATGAAACTGTGGAATATCGGTGGAGAGGGACAGTTCTATCTTGGAGCAATAGGTTCCACATATGTGGCACTCTACCTCATGCCCCACGCTCCTGCATATTTGCTTATCCCGACAGGCATTATAGTGGGCTCACTGGCAGGGGCAATGTGGGGTGCAATACCGGGCATCCTGAAAGCATTCATAGGCGCAGATGAAATCGTTGTAACACTCATGCTCAACTATATAGGCATTCTGTGGTCAGACTACTTGGTATATGGGCCTTGGAAGAATCCAAAAGGCTTTAACTTCCCAATGACTGCTATACTCGGAAAGAATGCATCTTTACCTATACTTTGGGGTAATGTCCACATAGGCATCATGTTTCCTATAGTAATAGCTTTTATTATCTGGTGGGTCCTAAAGAAGAGCAAATGGGGAGATGAGCTGAAAGTTATAGGAGACAATCCTGATGTTGCAAGATATGCAGGGATGAATGTAAAAAAGATGATTGTAGTAGTGATGATGATAAGTGGCTTGCTGGGTGGTCTTGCAGGCTCCGTGCAGATTTTGGGGCTTCAGCACAGGTTACAACACGGCTTTTCTCCCGGATATGGATACACAGCCATCATCGTAGCATGGCTATCGAGGCTGAATCCATTTACAACGGTCTTGGTAGCATTCCTCATGGGAGGACTATTTGTAGGGACAGAGATACTGCAGATACTGATGAAACTCCCAATATCTGCAACATATATATTTCAAGGATTACTCTTCGTGAGTGTACTTATAGGTGAAGTATTTATAAGATATAAGTTAAAGGTTGTTCACATCTCCGTAGATGGAGGAATAGAAGATGATAGAGGATATACTAACAGCAGCAGTTAGAGCAGGAACTCCACTTCTATATGCAACTATAGGAGAGATATTCGCAGAAAGGTCTGGTGTATTAAATCTTGGACTTGAAGGACTCATGCTTGTAGGTGCACTAAGTGGCTTTGAAATTGCAAACCGAACATCCTCTGTCTGGATGGGAGTGCTGGGAGCACTTATAGTAGGTGGCATACTTGGCACATTTTTTGCATTTATCACCGTAACACTAAGGGTAAACCAGGTAGTAGCAGGACTATCACTCACCTTGCTCGGTACAGGCTTAAGTGGATTTTATGGTATGCCATATATAGGGAAAGTAGCGCCCCATTTCCACATTCTAAAAATACCGGGACTGACAGATATACCTTTTTTAGGGCACGTGCTATTCCATCATGATGTGCTGGTATACATATCATTCATACTTGCTCCACTCTCATGGTACTTCATCTTTAAAACGAGATGGGGTATGTATTTACGAGCAGTCGGTGAAAGCCCACGGACCGCAGATAGCAGTGGCATAAATGTATTCAGAGTGAGATACACATACGTTATTATCGGAGCCATGCTCACATCTCTTGCAGGGGCATATCTCTCATTAGCATACACATCTATGTGGATAGAGAACATGAGTGCAGGAAGAGGGTGGATAGCCATTGCACTGGTGATATTTTCATCATGGAATCCATTAAGGGCAATGGTAGCAGCATATCTGTTCGGAGGAGTAGCATCTTTGCAGCTCAGAATACAGGCAATAGGCACAACAGTACCTGCACACCTCTTGATGATGCTTCCATATGCACTTACCATTATAGTCCTCTCCCTGACATCAAGCGAAACAATGAGAAAGAAGATAGGTGCCCCAGCAGCACTAATGAGACCTTACTCAAGAGATGAAAGAGATTAGCATCTACAGAAGGGAGATGGTATCTTTGATATCAAAAAGGCCTGGTTGATAGTAAATATTATAGCCACAATACTGGCTATATCTGTAATGCAGATATATTTTTCAAAAGTAGAAAGCAGCTTCTACAAAACCCTGATTACTAAGTCTACACTCATACATAATAGGATTTTGTCCCCACCTATATATCTAAAGTCTCCCCTTATCGAATGGGCAGTAAAACATGCGGACATTCACACAATAAATGGGTTCTTCCAAATAGTACACTCAAGTCATTACTACAGAGGTATGATAGCGGTAAGAAAAGGTCGCATAATATACAAAAAGGATACAGACATACCAGACGAATATATCAACCATCTCATGAAATGGAGAAAAGAAGGCACACCAATTTTTATGCAGAACAACATGCTGGTTGGTATCCATGTGCTACATCTATACGATAATTCTGCCATTATGCTTACATTTATACCTCAAGAAACCATAAAATCATGCCACTCCACACTGTTGTCTCTGAGCATACAGAGTATCAAACCCAATAACGCTTTGATATCAT
>JAGHAJ010000001.1 GCA_021161545.1 Synergistota bacterium
ATAGTTCTTTGTCTCTGTTGCCTCTGCTTGTGAAGGATTTGGGATGCTTGCCAAAGTTTGGCGTTAGTGCAGAAAAGAGTGGAACGTGCTGTGCCACGAATGTGTGCTCTGCTTTGGTTTTGAGTACTCTTTGAGTCCAGTCTACCATTGCCAGTTTATGCATGCCATCGTTTACGTTGTAGAACCCGTACTTCTGACCATTCTTGAGCCACTTTCTTGGGAATGTGGTGTCGAGCATGACGAAGTGAGAGTTCCCATACATGAAATCATAGTAGAGTTTTTTGCCAAAGAATTTTCTATAAAGCTGTGCTATCTCTGCATTCGGAGCTTCGTGGTTTCCGGGGACAAAGAGCATGTTTACATCACCTGCATACTTTTTCACCCTGTTTATGAACTCCATGAGTTCTGCTCTTGCCTTTGGGAGTGTGTCGGTGTAACCTACCTCTATGTCACCAGTGTTGATTGCAAAGTCTGGATGTATGTAACCTATCTCTCTGAGTATGACATTTAGCACCTCTGGTAGTGGTCTGCCCGGCGACGTGCCCCTGTTATCTCCAAAGACGATGAAAGAAAAGCTCTTTTTACCCTGCCCGCTTGTCATTGCCCACTTTGCTGCATTGTCTGACTTGATGATACCTGCAAATGCCACAGCAGACAAAAGTGCGATGACCACGCTTACCGCAACCAGCACTTTCAGTGCCCTTTTCATGAATATTCCTCCCTTCTTTGTTGGTTTTCAACTGTAATTATAACCCTTAAAATTGAATTTGTCTTTGGGTTTTTTACCTCCTTACCATGTGTATTACCTCACCAAGGGCATCTTTTGATGCCTCCATTACAGCTTCTGCAAGCGTTGGATGTGTGTGGATAGTATCTGCTATGTCCCTGAGTGTGAGCCTGTTCTGTATGGCAAGTGACAGCTCTGCTATCATTACAGATGCCTCTGGTCCTATAATCTGGGCTCCTATTACCCTGCCGGTGTTCTTGTCTGCTACTACTTTTACCTCCCCATCTGTCATTCCCATGGAAACTGCTTTGCCGTTTGCGGAGAACGGAAACTCGCCTGTTATCACCTCTATACCCTTTTCCTTTGCCTCTTCCTCTGTAAGTCCCACAGAGGATATTTCAGGATTTGAGAATATGGCCCAGGGGATTACCGTATAGTCTATCTCTTTATCCATGCCTGCTATAATCTCTGCTACTGTTTCTCCCTCTTTCATTGCCTTGTGTGCAAGCATGAGTCCCCCGGTTATGTCTCCCACTGCATATATATTTGGAACATTTGTCCTCAGCTTTCTATTTACTATTATTCTCCCTTTGTCTGTTCCTACTCCCACCTTTTCTAAGCCTATGCCCTCAGAGTTGAACTTTCTGCCTATAGAGACCAATACCATCTCTGTGTGGACTTCTTCACCATTACTTAGCGTTGAGATGACCTCACCGTCTTTGGGTATCTCGATGTTCTCTATTTGTGTTCCGGTTATAATCTTTACGCCACGCTTTTCCAACAGCTTTTCGATCGTGATGGCCAGCTTTTTGTCCCTTAGTGTTGGAACTACTTGTGGCATCATCTCCACTATTGTAACCTTTATACCAAACGCGGAGAAGAACGTGGCAAACTCAACGCCTATGGCACCTGCTCCCACTATTAATATATCTTTGGGAAATCTGGACAGTTCAAGTGCATCGTCGCTTGTGAGCACATTTTTGTGGTCTACCTTGAATGCAGGTATGAGTGCCGGTTCAGAACCGGTTGCAACAATTATATTCTTTGCCTTTATCTGCTCCTCACCAGCAAGGATAGTGTTTTCGTCAAGGAGTTCGGCTTTGGCCTTTTTTAGCACTACTTTCCTTGACTTAAGCAAGAAGTCCACACCTGCTACTAGTCTTCTGACCACCGATTTTTTCCTCTTCTGCATGGTTGTTGGGTCGAACGAGATACCTTCAATGCTTATGCCAAGGGCTTTTGAGCTCTTTGCCTTCTCATAGAGTTCTGCAATCCGCAGGAGTGTCTTTGTCGGTATGCACCCTCGATTCAGACATGTTCCGCCGAGCTCTCTGTGTTCCACAACAACTACCCGCTTTCCGAGGTCTGCTGCCCTGATTGCAGCTACATATCCTCCGGAGCCAGCTCCTATTATCGCAATATCAAATTCCTGCATCTTTATCACCTCACCTATCACAGTTGTTTTCACATTATATTACCTTTGATGAGCTGTGTATAGTGCTATATGAGCCCTGGTGAAGATTCTGTATTTTATGGTATAATCTTTACAGGGAGTGATGAATTGTGAAAAACGTTCTGTGTATGGTTCTCTGTGTGCTTTTGTCTTCTGGCATGTTTGGGGTAGCTTACGGTGACGTGCAGAAGGATGTGGATGTGCTCGTTAAGAGTAATAGTATGTTTGCTGTTGAGCTTTACCGAAGGGTTGTGCAACATGGCGGTAATATCTTTTTCTCACCGTTTAGTGTGTCTGAGGCACTTGCTATGACGTATGCTGGTGCTGGTGGTGATACCAAAAGGCAGATGGCAAGTGTGCTTCACTTTGATGCTCTTGGTGGTTACCTTCATGCTGCTTTTTCTTCCCTTCAGAGTAAAGTGTCTGCTGATGGGAGAAAGAAGTGCAAGATTTACATTGCCAATGCGATGTGGGGACAGGAGGGGTTTGGTTTTCTTTCTTCGTTTAAGGAGCTTGTAGATAAGTACTATGGTGGGGCGTTTTTTACCGTTGACTATAGGGAGCATCTGCAAGAGGCTATGGAGAGAATAAACAAGTGGGTATCAGAGAAGACCAACGGGAAGGTAGCTCGGATCATCAGGAAAGGAGACATAGATAGACTTGTTCGTCTTGTCCTGACAAATGCAATATACTTCAATGGTCTTTGGAACTTTCAGTTTGATAAAGAATATACGAAAGAGCAGGAGTTTCACGCACTTGGAGGCAAAAGTGTAAAGGTGCAGATGATGTCCCAGCGGGGAAGATTCCTTTATTACGAGGATAAGATGATACAGGCAGTTGCTCTTCCTTATGCTGGTATGCGCTTTTCAATGTTGATTCTATTACCAAAACCAGAAGTAAATATAAAGATGCTGGAAGATAGACTTTCTCTGGAGTATCTTCAGTCTATAAGGAGGGGGATGTCCCGTGAGATTGTGAGGCTCTACCTGCCGAGGTTTAAGCTGAATGAGAGGTATTACCTGAAGGATGTGCTTTACTCCATGGGCATGAAGGATGCCTTTACGAAAAGGGCAGACTTTTCTGGAATGACAGGCAATAGGAAGTTGAAGATTTCCAAGGTTATACATCAGGCACATGTTGATGTAGATGAGTTTGGGACAGAAGCTGCAGCTGCGACGGCTGTTGTGATGAAGCTCAAAGCAGCTTGTCCCATAGGAAGGGTATTTCGCTTTGATGCAAATCGTCCATTCGTGTTTATGGTTATTCATAGCCCGACTGGAAGCATTCTCTTCATGGGAAGGCTTGCTAATCCATCGTAGAGGGGAATGAGGCATGAAGGAGGCCATTGCTGTGCTGGTGGTACTTCCTTAAAGGCTGTGCAGGGGATATGTATCCCTTATTTAGAAGATGATTACAGGGGAGAGGAGGAATTATGAAGAGGCTGTTTGTGGCTGTCTTTCTGGTGTTTTTTGTGTGGGGTATTGCGTATGGTGATGCTACGGGAAGGGATGCCCACATAGTTGCCAACAACTGGCTTTATTACAATCATGCTAAGGCGGTTGTGGATAGCGTTGATGAACTTGTTTACAGTGGACTGAAG
>JAGHAJ010000004.1 GCA_021161545.1 Synergistota bacterium
CACTACCCAAGGTAGAAGTAGCAACACTTCACATCGAGGACAAAAGGGCAATTCAGGAAGCAACCCAGCGGATTGAAAACTCAGATATAGTAATATCTAAAGGTCAAGGCAACTACGAGATGTTCAGCACACTCAAAGGAATATTTTTCCTACTAATGGTAAAATGTGACATCTTATCAAGGGACATAGGAGAGCCAAAAGGAAGCGCTGTGCTAAAATATAGATAAGGGGGTGATAAATACAAAATCTCAAAAATAAAAAAACTCCTTTACGGAAGGTGAAATAATGAAAAAAGAATTTATAAGAACAGAGAAGGCGCCTTTACCCTTAGGACCATATTCTCAGGCAGTAAGCATAAACGGAACAGTTTACATTTCGGCACAGGTACCCATTGACCCAAAAACCGGGAATCTGGTCAATGGAGGAATTATGGAACAGACACATCAGGTGTTGAAAAATGTGTCCAATATACTTGAAGCTGCAGGAATGTCTCTTTCAGATGTAGTTAAGGTTAATATGTTCTTGAAAGACATGGATAACTTTGGTAAGATGAATGAGGTATATAAAGAGTACTTTGAAGAAGGTAAATATCCTGCAAGAGCTATTATACCCGTGAAAGAACTTCCTTTAGGCGCAGAGTTGGGAATAGAATGTATCGCAATAGCTGAGAAAAGCTAAGGAGGGAGTAACCTTGCGTATATTAGAAGATTATAGAGGCATCGTGGATGATAACGTCCTTACAGAAATATACAAAAAGGCACGAAGATTCTACGGCAAAAAAGCCATACACATTAACTCCACATACTACGGCGGCGGTGTAGCAGAAATGTTAAACTCTCTCATACCACTTATGAACGATGTGGGAATTCAAGCCGACTGGAGAATACTTCGGGGCACCAACGACTTCTTTGAAGTAACCAAAAAGTTTCACAATGCACTGCAGAGTGGGAGCATCAGATTAACAGAGATAAAAAAGAGACTATATATACAGGCTAATGAGGACTTTTCTTCTTACTGTCATATAGATGCTGACTTTGTAATGATACATGACCCACAACCATTACCACTAATAAGATTTTACAAAAAGAGACAACCATGGGTGTGGAGATGTCACGTTGATTTATCAGAACCAAATCAGAAGCTTTGGAACTTTTTAAAGGGTTTCATCTTAAGGTATGACGAGGTTATTATATCCAATGAAAAATACAGAAAGAAACACCTACCAGTAACCCAAAAAATAGTGTATCCAGCAATAGACCCACTATCTCCCAAAAATGTATCTCTGGACGCAAGGACAATAAAGCGCCACTTGGAAAAATTTGATATACCCATGGACAAACCACTAATAACGCAGATATCACGATTTGACAAGTGGAAAGATCCTGAAGGTGTCATAGAAGTATTTAAGCGCGTGAAAGAAAAGGTGGATGCAAGGCTTATTCTCTGCGGAAGCATGGCAACAGATGATCCTGAAGGATGGGTAATCTACCAGAGAGTAAAGAGAAAGGCTGGAAAGATGGTAGGCAGTGGAGATATCATATTAATAAACAGTGAAAACAACATACTCGTAAATGTCCTGCAACACATATCCGACGTCATTATTCAAAAATCCTTGAGAGAGGGATTTGGATTGACAGTTACAGAAGGGATGTGGAAACAGAGACCTGTTATCGCATCTAATGTTGGAGGCATACCAATTCAGATAGAAGATGGTGTAAGTGGATTCTTGTGTGACCCAAACGACATAAATTGCTTTGTTGACAGGATAATAGCTGTATTGAAAGACAAAAAACTCGCAGAAGAGCTTGGCAAGAATGCAAGAGAACGGGTCAGACAGAAATTCCTTATAACACGTCTGCTGTCAGACCATCTGAGCATAATGACAGACGTATGTGAGATGTGTGGTAACCATTAAATGAAAGGCAAACTCATTATCGTATCCAACAGATTGCCATTAACAGTCACAAAAGATGGCGGTGTACTGAGATTCTCACCGAGTGCCGGTGGATTAGCTACCGGTTTGTCCTCTTTTGTGGAAAAGCACAATATATCGAAAAGCCTATGGATAGGTTGGCCTGGTATACACAGAGAACGCCTCAACAACGAAGAAAAGGCAAAAATAAAAAAGAAATTAAGTGAGCACAGCAGCTATCCTGTATTCCTTTTGCAGAGCGAAATAAAAGGATATTATAATGAGTTCAGCAACAGAACCATCTGGCCACTTTTTCACTATTTCCCACTTTATGCAACCTATAGCAGCGATGCATGGAATACATACAAAAAGGTAAACAAACTGTTCTGCCAGACAGTAATGGAGAACTACAAAGAGGGAGATATAATATGGGTGCAGGACTACCATCTCATGCTACTCCCAATGCTCATAAGAAAAGAGATACCGGAAGCATCCATAGGGTTTTTCCTACATATACCATTTCCAAGCTCAGAAGTATTTAGGCTAATACCGTGGCGCAAAGAGATATTAGAAGGCATTCTCGGCTCCGATTTGGTAGGTTTCCACATCTACACCTATGTAGACAACTTCTTGAGCAGCGTAAGAAGATTATTAGGATACGAGAATAATCTTGGACAGATATCCGTAGGCAACCGCTTAGTGAAGGTTGACATATTCCCGATGGGTATAGATTTTGAAAAGTATACCAATGCAATACACCAGCCAGCTGTGAAGAGAGAGATTCTAAGATTTTCAAAAAGCATAGGGGAAAGGAAAATCATACTCTCGGTTGACAGGCTGGACTACACCAAAGGTATACTCGAAAGGGTGGAAGCATTCAGGATATTCCTCGAAAAGTATCCAAAATACAGGAGAGAAGTTACATTGATACTGATAGCGGTACCTTCCAGAACAAAGGTAGAAAACTACAGGACATTAAAGGAAGAGCTCGATAGGGCAATAGGCATGGTCAATGGAAGATTCAGCACCGTTGACTGGATACCTATCATGTATTTCTACAGATTCTTCGACTTCCACAGCCTTGCAGCACTATATACCATATCAGACGTGGCTATGGTAACCCCAATAAGAGATGGGATGAACCTCGTAGCAAAAGAATTTATAGCAACCAAGTCAGATGAAAGGGGAGTGCTAATCCTATCAGAAACCGCCGGTGCTTCTATGGAGATGAGTAAAGCAATAATCGTAAATCCAAACGATAAAGACGGGATAGTAAATGCCATAAAAGAGGCACTTGAGATGCCCGAAGCCGAACAAAGGAAGAGAAACAGCCAGATGAGAGAAAGACTTAAAAACTACGACGTAGTGAGATGGGCAGAAGATTTTTTAGTAAACCTTCTAAGGATAAAACGGGCACAAAAACACATAGAATCAAGAAAATTATCAAGAAGAATCAGAGAGAAGCTCATCGAAGACTACAAAAATGCCAAGAAGAGATTACTATTCTTGGATTATGACGGTACACTTGTTCCGTTCTCTGAAAGGCCAGAGTTGGCATCTCCGGATAAGGAAATTCTATCACTATTAAAAAACCTCTCATGCAATAAAAAGAACGAGTTAGTAATCATAAGTGGGAGACACAGAGACACACTAAAGAAGTGGCTTGGAGGAATCAATTTAAGCCTTGTGGGAGAGCATGGGGTATGGATGAAAATAGGAGATGAAGAAAAGGACTTATCAGAACTGGTATCAGATGAATGGAAGCCCAATGTAAAACCCATGCTGAAGAGATATGTAGATATCACACCCGGGTCATTCATAGAAGAAAAGAAATATTCACTTGCATGGCATTACAGAACCGCTGACCCAGAGTTAGGAGAAAGAAGGGCAAACGAGCTAAAGAATAACCTCGTGAACCTGCTGGCGAACATGGATCTTCAGGTATTAGAC
>JAGHAJ010000049.1 GCA_021161545.1 Synergistota bacterium
CCCTACATTTGCTCCAGGTAGTCCCAAATCACTGACCTGGGAAGATATAAAAGAAGTAAGCAGGGTCTATAAGGAGTTGAAGGACAATTTGGAGAGAGGGTGAGAATTTGCTATATTGTGGTATAGTAGGTTTGCCGTTGAGTGGTAAGACTACAGTATTTAATGCACTCACGGGTGCAGGTGCGAAAGTGGAGATTTCAGGAGGTTTTAAAGTTACTGCCAATATGGCGAGCATACCCGTACCAGATGATAGATTAGACTATCTTGCTGGGCTGTATAAGCCTAAATCTGTTGTTCCTGCAAAAGTTAACATGGTGGATGTTGCTGGTTTAGTGACAGAGGGTAAGAGAGAATTAGATGAAAGGTATATATCTTACTTAAAGAATACGGATGCACTTGCTGTTGTCTTGAAGTACTTTACTGCAGGAATAGAAGATGGGTTGCATCCAGAAGAAGATTTTAGAAGGATAGTGGAAGAGTTTATATTGTCTGACCTTTCTGTAGTGGAGAATAGATTGAAGAAATTGAAAAAGGGTAGAGATACAAAAGAGACGGACTTTTTGTTGAGGTGTAAGGAGTGTCTCGAAGGTGAGAAACCGCTGAACAGTATCTCTTTTTCCTTGGAGGAAACTAATTTTGTAAGAGGTTTTGCGTTTCTCTCTGCAAAACCTGTGTTTGTTATCCTGAACATAGATGAGAGTAGTGATAGAGATAAGGTAGAAGCAGTTTTAAGGGGATTCCGTGATGCCGGAATTGAGGCTGTCAGCATGTATGGAAAGCTTGAAATGGATATTATGGAAGTAGAAGAGAAAGAAAGGAAAGAATATCTGGAGGAGTTTGGTATTGGAGAGTTGGGTAAGGACAAAGTATTAAGAGCTGCATATAATACGCTTAATCTCATTTCGTTCTTCACTGCTGGCGAGAAGGAGGTTAGGGCATGGGAGGTTAAACGAGGTGCTACTGCTGTTGAGGCTGCAGGAAGGATTCATACCGATATGGAAAGAGGATTTATAAAGGCTAAAGTAGTTTCTTTTTCTGACCTTAAGGTTTGTGGTAGTATGGGAGAGGCGAAGAAGCGTGGTCTTGTACGGATGGAAGGTAGGGATTATATAGTTAAAGATGGAGATATCGTAGAGATATTTTTCAATGTATGATATTGTTAAGGAGGGAATGTATAAATGGATAAGACCTTTAAACATGTAATTGCGGTATTCAGTGGTAAGGGAGGTGTTGGGAAGAGCACTGTCTCTGCTAATATTGCAGAGACATTCGCCAAGCAGGGTAATAATGTTGGACTTTTAGATGTTGATTTACATGGTCCGAACATCCCAAAGCTTTTGGGTTTGGAAAGTGTGAAACTTGAAGCAAGAGATAACCAGATATTACCTGCTTATTATTCTCCCAACTTGAAAGTGGTATCTATTGCTTTTATGCTACCTACGAGGGATACACCGGTTATATGGCGTGGACCTTTGAAGCACAAGGCTGTTTCTCAATTGCTGAATGATGTTGATTGGGGTGAGCTTGATTACCTTGTTATAGATTTTCCTCCGGGTACGGGTGATGAGATACTTAGTGTGTCTCAGTTGGTTGGTAAGGATGCAAATGCTGTTATTGTTACAACTCCACAGGAGCTTGCTTTGCTTGATGCTCGCAAGGCTGTTATGTTTGCTAAGCAGGTAGAAATGAGGATTGCTGGTATAGTTGAGAATATGAGTGGTTTGGTTTGCCCCCATTGTGGTAAGGAAATAAACTTGTTTAAGAAAGGTGGAGGAAAAAAGGCTGCGGAAGAGCTTGGTGTTCCGTTCCTTGGCGGTATCCCCCTTGACCCGAGGATTGTTGAGCTTTCCGACGATGGAATATTGTTTGTAGATAAGTATCCTGATAGCCCTGCTGCTGTTGCATTTTCTGCTGTTTGTGAGAATCTTCGTAAGAGGCTTGAAGAAGGAGTGTGAAAAGGACTGAAGGATAGGTTTAGAGGTTGCCTTTTGGGACTTGCTATTGGTGATGCACTTGGTATGCCGTTTGAGGGGAAAGAGAGAAAATACATTCAGGGTAAATGGGATGGTGTCTCATTTCTGTCAAGGAAAGGATTATTGCCTGGTGAGTGGACTGACGATACTGAAATGGCGCTTATCCATGCAGAAAGTCTTATTAAGTGCGGAAAAGTGGATGTAGAAGACCTTTCGCTGAGGTTTGTGAGGTGGCTTGAAAGTGGAAAAGCTGTAACACAAGGTATAGGAAAGACTACAAGAGAGGCTATATTGCGCATGAGGAACGGTGTTCCGCCCCAAGAGGCTGGTAGGAAAGGTAAATGGGCTGCAGGAAATGGTGGGGCGATGAGAATAGCTCCAATAGGTCTATTTTACTGTAATAGGAGAG
Organism: Synergistota bacterium; assembly: GCA_021161545.1. Classification (GTDB taxonomy): domain Bacteria; phylum Synergistota; class JAGHAJ01; order JAGHAJ01; family JAGHAJ01; genus JAGHAJ01. The sequence goes on from JAGHAJ010000049.1 coordinate 2,383, forward strand.
ATGTACTTTTAGACGAGGTGAGAGTTGCAGTATCTATGACTCATAACAATGAGGATGCTATCAGAGGTGCTCTTGCAATTGCCTATGTAATAGCAGAAGTGGCGAGTGGTAGAACACCTGTGATGGAGGACATAGTGAGTTTTATAGGTGAGTGTAATGTGTCATCAAGTCTCGGGAAGGTTGATGAGTTACTTTTACAGCAAGAATATCCTTATGATGAATTAAGAAATAGTGCATATGTGGTTGATAGTGTTCCCCTTTCTGTGTATTGCTTTTTGAAGCACGCAGATGATTTTGAAAGTGCACTTAGGTGTGCCATTTTCTGGGGTGGAGATACAGATACGTCAGCTGCTATGGTGGGTGCTATGAGTGGTGCTCATGTGGGAATGTGTGGGATACCGGATGTGTGGATTAAAGGGTTAAGAAATTTGGACTTTATAGTAGATGTTTCAGATAGGCTTTACTTGAAAGTTAGGGAGGAAGGGATAGATGGGGGAAGTAAAGGTTAAATTTTTTGCTACGCTACGTGATAAGATAGGAGTAGAGGTGGTGGAAGTAAATGCTAACACTTTTAAGGATTTAGTAGTGAGGCTTGTTGAGATGTATCCACAATTGAAAGGTGAAATAGTGGATGAGGATTTTTCCCTCAGAGATGACTACATTTATTTGGTGAATGGCAGGAATATTATGTTTCTTGGTAATGAAGATACTGCATTAAAAGACGGGGATGCTGTAGCTATGTTTCCCCCAGTTGGAGGTGGGTAGAGGTTGCTGTTCGGTAAGCATTATCTTATGGCTCCGGGTCCAACTGCTGTTCCGGAAAGTGTTCTTCTGGAGGCTGCAAAACCGATAATACATCATAGAACAC